>JAEUJM010000009.1 GCA_016794585.1 Acidimicrobiales bacterium | reverse complement strand
GGATCGAACGCACCTACCACCACCGTCGCCGCCAGGCCCGGCTCGGACGTTTGACCCCCATCGAGTTCGAGATGATCATGACCCCACAGACGGCAACCGCCGCCTGACAACCCGTGTCACCTCAACGCGCGGCAGTCCCCTCGTCATGTTCCATCCGGTCCGTCCACTGCCAGATCGACCACATCCTCGCCTGGATCGACGGCGGCCCCACCGACACCACCAACGCCCAGCCCCTCTGCAAAGGCCACAACCTCTGGAAAGAACACCAGAGAGCCAAGAACAACGACGCCCCCGGCCAACCCCGAAGGCGACGAACCCAGCCCTGACCCGGGCCCCCGCACCACCACCGAGATCCCAACCGCCACCCCCCAGGTGAGGCCGCCCCCACGCGGCCCCACCAGCGCGCCCCGACCTCGGCCTGAGCGGCCGCCGGCGGGTCAGCCGGTGGGGACGGTGCCGCCGGCGACGGCGGCTTGCGCCGCGGGGGCCTCGAGGACATCGAGGGTGGCGATCTTCCAGTCGCCGTCGACCTTGCGCAGGCCGACCTCGAGGCGGACCTGGTCGCTCCGGGGCTGGGGGAACTGGTTGTTGGCGATGGTCTGGTCGACCACGGCGAACACCCGGCCACGGTCGCCGTCGAAGCTCTGCACGAACAGGTCGCGCACCTCCACGCGGCTGGACGCCTGCACCTCCCGGAGCGCCGCCCGGGTGTCGTCGTCGGCGAACTGGGCCTCGGCCTGGTCGGCGAAGTCGCCGGTGGCGTAGCCGAGGATGTTGTCGAAGTCCTCGTCGATGGTGCGCCCGTCGAAGTCGAACAGGGCCACCAGGAAGTCCGACGCGGTGGTCTCCATCGAGGCCTCGGCGTTGTCGGCGGTTCGCTCCTGATTCCACTGGAAGCCGAAGAAGAGGGTCCCGGCCAGCCCGGCGATGGCCAGGACCGCCAGCACCACGGTCCCGGCGCCGAAGGCCGGGGTCGAGGCGCCGACATCGTCGCCGTCACCGCCCCGGGGCCCCGGGTTCCCCACGGCGTCCCGGCGGGACGGGCGTCGCACCCGGCCGTCGGCGGGGTCGTCGTCGGCCACGTCGACGCCGGTCAGGCTGGCGGTCACACCTTCCGGGGCCGTGGCGTCCGGGCCGGCGTCGCCCTCGCGCTCTCGGTCCTCGGTCGGGTCGGTCTCGGGCGGCCGGACGGCCGCAGGGCTCGCGCTGGGGGTCATGGTCTGCTCCTCGGGGTCCACTGCGTTCGGGGTTCGGGGCTCACGGGTCGACGGGGGCATAGGGTCGACATCCCCGCCGGCCGTGGGGCCGACCGGGCCGCCGGGCCGACTGGCACAACTGGGTGCACGGGTCACGGGTCATGGGTCGACGGGTCAACGGGCGTGCGAGCGCCGCAGGGCGCCCACCACCTTGACGATGCCGGCGACCGCCAAGAGGAAGACGACGCCGGCGGCGACCGTGAACCAGTCGATGCCGTCGTCGCCGGTGGGCTGGTCGGAACGGATGGGGGCGGCGGCCTCGCCGGCAGCGGGTTCGGGCTCGGTGGCCCCACCCCGGGACGCCTCGGTGTCGTCGCCTCTCGGGGTGTCACCGGTGCCGCCGGCCGGGGCGTCCTGGTCCGAGGTGGCGCCGGCGCTGGACCCGTCGACGGCGGCGAGATCCACGGGCACCGTGGCCGGCTCGTCGTACGCACCCCGACGGGTCGGCTCGGGCGGGTCGGCCTGCGTCGCCGGCCCGGCACCCCGGCCGAACCCGTTCACGCACGCGCCGCCGGGGGCGATGTCGGGCGTGGCTCGCAGGGGCGAGTACCGGCTGGCCGGCGGCTCGCCCGGCGGGACCATCGTCTGGACCCGCAGCCACCCCTGGTCATTGCGCTCGACACTGCCGTACTCGGGGAACCCGATGGCGTGACCCTTCACGGCCAGCGCGTTCACGGGACCGAAGAAGTTCTGGTTGTTCTCCAGGGAGTAGTCGAGGTCGGCCAGCGGGCCGGGGCTGGCCGCGAAGTCCGACAGGGCGGCGAAGTCGCTGGCCAGGCAGGCCAGGTTGGCCGACTGCGACGTGACCAGGTCGTCGGCGACGTCGCCGAGGTCGGCGCCGTTGCGCATCAGCTCGGTCAGGTCGTCGCGACGGGCGGCGAGCACCCCGGTGAGGTCGGCCGTGTTGGCGACCGCGCTGCGAAGCTCGGGAGCCACCTCGGTGAGGGCGTCGAGCACCGCGGGCGACGACTCGAGCAGCTCGCGGAACTCCGCCTCGTGCTCGACGAACTCCCGGTTCACCACGTCGAGGTTCCGGGTGAGCGCCCGCAGGTCGTCCTCGCGGCCCCGCAGCGCCGTCGCCGACTCGTGCACGACGGTGTTGAGGTCCTCCGGGGGGATGGCCTCGAGCAGGCCGTTGAGGGTGTCGATCACCCGGCTGATCTGCGGCGGGTCGCTGTTCTCGGCCACCGGGACCTCGGCGCCGTCGGGCAACGGGGGCTCGTCGCCTCCTCGCATCGGTGTGAACTCGATGCGCTGCTCGCCGACCGCGCTGGCCCGCACGATGCTGGCCTCGACGTCACCGGGCAGCTCCTGGCCGGGGTCGAGCGAGACCGTCACCCGTGCGGCATCGCCCTCCAGTTCGACGTCGGTCACCTGGCCGATGACCACGCCGTTCATCGAGGCGCTGAAGTCCTCGAGCAGGCCCGAGGCGTCGGGGAACACGGCGGTGGCGGTCCGGCGCTCGGCCAGCGGGTTGCCGAGCAGCGTGATGGCGCCGTAGAGCACCAGGCCGAACGAGATCAGGAAGAACGTCGCCAGGTTGACGAGCACGCGCTTGGAGACCATCGGCCCTCACCTACCTCCCACTGCACGAGTTGACGGGGTCGCCGGGCTGGTCGCCGCCGCCCGGGAGCCCACAGATCACGAAGTCGTTGAGCACTTGGGCGAAGTCGCCGTTGGTCCCGAGCCGCAGGGCCTCGTTGTGGGCGCTGCCGTTCTGGAGCAGGCGGGCCACCGCCTCCTGCTCGCGGGCCACGGCGGTGGTGACCGACCGGAGGCCCTCGAGCTGGCGGCCGATGCGCTCGAAGTGGGTCTGCAGGAGGTCGCTGTTCTCTCGGGACACCCGACTGATGGCGTCGAGCAGGTCGAGCAGCTCGTCGGACTCCTCGTCGAGGATCCGGGTGGTGTCGGCCAGGTGGGCGATGGCCTCGGCGTGGGCCTGCGCCGCGGGGCCGGTGGTCGAGGCCAGCTCCTCGACCGAGACGATCAGCCGGGTGAGTGCGTCCGTCCGGGTGCGGTATCCCTCGGCGATGTCGGCGAAGTCGGTGAGCACCTGGCTGATGCGCGACCCCTGGCCGCCGAAGCCGGCCGCCCCCTCGTTGAGCATGGTGGCGATCTGCGAGGCCCCCAGAGCACCGAAGACGTCCGTGCCGGACGCCACCAGCTGCTCGAAGTCCGGCACCACCTCGGTCTCCGCCACCAGGTCGCCATCCGCGAGCAGGTCCTGCCCGCCGGCGGTGCTGGCCGGCCGCAGCTCGACGAACTTCTCGCCGAGGGGGCTGGTGCGTCGCACCCGGCCCGTCACCTCGGCGGGCACCCCGGCGGACTCGTCGATGGTGAGCTCGAGCGTCGCCCGCGTGGCGCTGCCGTCGAGGTCGATGCCCGTCACGTTGCCGATGCGGACGTCGGCCATCTGCACCGGCGCCCCGGGCGCCATGTCGGCGACGTCGTCGAAGGTGGCCGTGACCGTGATCGAGTCGTCGTCGCCCCCGAGCAGCGAGCAGCCCCCGAGCAACGACGACGCTCCGAGCAGCAGGGCGACCGCCACTCCCGTGACGAGGCGTGCGGGGCTCCGGCCCCCGACGGCGCGTCGGACCATCATCCGCCTCCTCCCACGAGCCCGCCGAGGCCGCCACCCAGCCCGGCACCGGTCCCTCCGCCTCCGCCGCCGCCTCCGCCGCCTCCCGAACCACCGCCGGTGGGCGGCAGGAGGGGCCGGTCGAGCAGGCTGGCGGGGTCGAGCTGGCCGGCGATGATCTGGTCCAGCGTCGGCCCCAGCTGATCCGCGGGCACGTCCCGCAGCGCGGCGATCTGGCCGGGGGTCAGGAACGCGAGCGCCGCCAGCTGCTGGTCGCTGAGGCCGTCGATGGCGGCGATCAGCGCCGGTGTCAGCCCCTGCAATGAGCCGAGCTGATCCGGGTTGATGAGCGTGGCCAGCAGGTCGAGCCCGTCGACGAGGGTGGGCACGTCCGGGAGCGGGAGGTCGGGGACGGGCGGCGGCCCGGTCGGCAGGTCGACCGGCGGCTCGGCGGCCGGCGGCTGGGGTGCCGGCACGTCCGCGAAGAGGGCGTCCCAGAAGGGGCTGGCCGCGTTGGCGCAGTTCGCGGCCACCAGGCCGGCAGCCGCGGCGACGTCCGGCCCCCCGAGGGCGACGATGATCCGCCGGCACAGCCCGGCCAGGCGGTCGCGCAGCCGGGCCTTGTAGAGATCGCTGGCCAGCCCGGGCTCGGCCTGGTTGTTCAGCACGAGGACGTTGCGCTCGGCGTCGTACGCCCGGGCGGCCGCCGCGAACAGGCGTGGCGTCGACTCGAGCATCAGCTCGAGGCGGTCGATGTTGCGCTCCAGGGTGCGGCCGGCGGTGGTCAGCACCCCGATGTCGCGGCGCAACGGGTCGCGGTGGCGCTGGAGCAGCCCGCCCAGCTCGACCGCGGCCCGGTCGAGGTTGGTGATGAAGGCGTTGAGGTCGTCCTGGTTGGTCACCAGGACGCCCGTGACCGTGTCGTAGCTGCGGATCAGCTCCTGGACCGCAGCGGTTCGGCCCCCGAGCGTCGTCGTGAGCTGGGCCAGCGACTCCACGATGGCGCCCAGCTCGTCCCCCTTGTCGGCGAGCAGGTCGACGGTGCCCGACGCGTTGCCGATCAGGTCGTTGAGCTCCTGGCCCTGGCCCTCGAGCAGGTCGGCCAAGTTGGTGATCAGGTCGCCGGCCCGCTCGGGGTCGATCTGTCCGAGGTAGTCGTCGAGGCCACGGAGGAGCTCGTCGATCTCGAAGGGGACCTGCGTCCGTGACTGCGGGATGACGTCACCGTCCTCCAACTTCGGCCCGCCCTCGTAGACCGGCGAGAGCTGCACGTAGCGCTCGCCGAGGACCGTGACGGGGACGACCACGGCGCGGGCGTCGGCCGGCAGCTCGGTCCCGTCGTCGAGCGCCATCGTGACGTGGACCACGCCGTCGCGGTTCTCGACGTCGGTGATGCTGCCCACGTCGATGCCGAGGGCCCGCACCGGTGAGCCGGGATAGAGGTTCACGGCCCGCTCGAAGACCGCACCGACCTCGTAGGTGCTGCCGCGCCCGATCAGGGCGCACGACGATGCGAGGACGGCGAGCAGAACGACCAGCGCCGACGCGGTCGTGACCCGGCGCGTCACGCGTCCGCCCTCGTCGCCAGCAGCGGGGCGAGCAGCTGGCCCACCTGGTCGGACCCACCACCGGCCGGGGTGGGAGCGGGGCCAGGCGCCGGCGCGCCAGGCACGGCCGGGACCGCAGGGGTCGGACCACCGGCCGAAGGCGGCGAGGTGATCGAGCCGGACGAGTTCGGCAGCGGGCCCTCCCGCTGGTCACAGGGCAGTGGGTCCGGGCCGAAGGCCAGGTCGAGGGCCCGGTCGAACGGTCCGCAGGCGCCGAGGAGCCCGTCCGGCGCGACCGGCCCGATGAGCTGCGTGAAGATGTTGCCCCACTCGTTGGGCGAGTTCTCCGGGCCCGAGTAGCCGATCGAGGAGAACCCTTCGATGGCCACACCCAGGTAGCCCACGCCGGCGGCGAGGTCGACCTGGTGACGGCCGATCACCTCGAGGGTGCGGTCCAGGTCGACGAGCACCGCGTCGAGCTCGGGGCGGTTGTCGCCGATCAGGTCGGCGATGCGTCCCGCCGCCTCGGCGGTGTCGGTCAGCAGGATCTGCAGCTCCTCCCGCCGGTCGGCGAGGTCCCCCACCACGACGTTGAGGTCGTCCACGGCCGCCACCAGGTCGTCGTCCCGGTCGGCCAGGGTCCGGGTCAGGGTCTCTGCGGCGTCGAGGAGGCTCCGCGCCTCCTGATCACGCTCGTTCAGCTCGGAGGTGAGTCGGTTGACGCCCCGCACGATGCGCCGCACGTCCGAGCGCTTCCCGTCGGTGATCTGGTTGAGGCTGTCGATCAGTCCGTCGAAGGCCTCGCCGTCGCTCTCGGTGAACAGCTCCGTGCCGATGTTCTGCAGGTCGAGCACCTCGACCGGCGTCTCCGTCTCGGTGATGACGTCGCCGTCGCCCAGCGGGTCGTCCCAGTCGTCGCCCGTGTCCAGGCGGACCGACTTGGTGCCGAGGACGGTCTCGACGATGACGGACGCCGTCGTGTCCCCGGAGAGCTCCACGCCATCGTCGACCTTCAGGGTGACCTCGACGGCGCCGTCCGCCTCGTGGACCGAGGCCACCTCGCCCGCGGGGACGCCCGCCACCCGGACCCGGTCCCCGGGACGCAGGCCGGCGGCGTCGGTGAAGCGGGCGCTGACGCTGTAGCGGCCCTTGAACACGCCGGCGTTCAGCACGAGGGCGCCGGTGACCATCGCGGCGATCAGCACGATCACGACGGCGCCGATGATCACCGGGTTGCGCTCGGTGAAGGACTTCATCGATCCACCCCCGCCACGCCGGCGCTCGGGACCACCGGGGGCAGCGACGCGCCGCCCCCTCCGGTCCCTCCACCCCCTCCGGCCCCGCCCGCACCCGACAGGCCGGCGGTGGGCTGAGAACCGCCGGCGTTGGCGAAGCCCACGATGCTGGCCAGTGAGGGGCCGCCGGCGTCGGTGCCCGCGACGGGGATCGACGTGCCCCCGAACGGGTCCTCCTTGGCGCAGGTGGTCTGGTTGGCCAGGCAGGCGATGGTGGCCCGCACCTGGAACCACTGTCCGTACGCCGAGATCAGGTGGTAGGGCGCCACCCCCTCGGGCAGCGTGGCGAGCGTGTCCTCGAGGCCCGACCGGTTGTCGTCGAGGACGGCGAGGATGGTCTCCAGGTTGTCGATGGTGGCGTCGAGGTCGCCCCGCCGGGTCTCGAGCAGTCGGTTGAGGTCCTGGGAGAGCGCGGCGAAGTCGGTGACGACCGACCGCAGGGACTCGTTGCGGGCGGCGAGGTCGTCGCTCAGCGAGGTGAGGTTCCGCAGCGTGGCGTCGACCGCCTGGTCCCGATCGGCCAGCGCGCCCACCACGGCGTCGAGGTTGGTGATGATGCTGCCCACCTCGGTGTCGAGCCCTCCGAGGGTGTCGGACACCGACGCGGCGTCGCCGAGCAGTCGTCGGACCTGGGCCTCGTTCCCCTGCAACCCCTCGTTGAGCGCCTGGACGAAGGCGTTCGCGTCGGCTGGGTCGATGGCCTGGAGCACCGGGCCCACGGCGTTGAGGAATTCGCCCACGTCGGCGGAGTCGACGGACTGGTCGAGGGGCAGGCGCCCGCCCGACTCGAGGGCCTCGCCTTCCTCGCCCGGGTACAGGTACAGGTACTTCTGGCCGAGCACGTTGCGCCACCGCACCCCGACCTGGGTGGAGTCCCGCAGCACGACGTCGGAGTCGACGCTGAAGGTGACCACGGCACGGCCGCGGTCGATGTCGATGTCGGTGACTTTGCCGACCTCGACGCCGGCGATCTTCACCTCGTCGTTGACGACGAGGCCGGTCACGTCGTCGAGCTCGGCCTGGTACTCCGTGCGGTCGGCGAACCAGTGGACGTTGCCGACCCGACCGATCAGCCACCCGAGCACGAGCAGGCAGGCCAGGGTGTAGACCGCGAGCTTCGCGATCACCCCGCCTTCGGCGCGCAGCGCCCGCTTCAGCCGTCCGAGGAGCCTCACGGCCGCCCGCTCCCCTCGGTGGGAATCCCGGCGGCGGCGAGGACGCGGTCGACCAGGGTGTCGACCGGCACGGGGGCGCTCTGGTCGCGCACGCTGGCCAGGGAGTACAGGTCGTCGGAGAGCTGCTGGGCGGCGGCCGGTCGCTCACCCTCCGGGATGAGCGGTGGCAGCGGGCTGCCGGTCGACGAGAAGTAGCCCGAGCAGTCGATCGGCCCGCCGAGGGCGAGGACGGCGTCGCGGAAGGCGCTGAACTGCGCCGGGGTCTCGGCCAGCGCGGTGCAGAGCACGTCCGAGATGGCGTCGAGGTACACGAAGTTCTTGAAGTAGGCGAAGCCCGACCCGTCCGGCAGGCGCTCGGCGGACAGGCCCCCGCCGAAGGCCATCACGTAGTTGGCCAGGCCCTCGACCACGTCCGAGATGTCGTCCTCGTGGGCGACCAGCACCCGCACGACGTTGTCGCCGGACACCAGGATCCGGTCGATGTCGGGGCGGGTGGCCTGCACCAGATCGGCGAAGTGGTCGCCGAAGTCACGCAGCGACGCCAGTGCCCGCTCGAAGTCGGCTCGGGCGCGGTTGAACGCCGGCAGGGCCAGGTTGTTGTGCGCCGCGATGTCGTTCAGATCGCCGCCGATGGTGCGGATCGACGCCTGGAAGTCGGCGGCGGAGCCCAGGGCCGTCAGCTGCGCATCGAGTGTCTCGTTGAACATCGCCGTCGCCGCCGCCCCGCTCTCCCACCCGGCGGCGATGTCGTCGCCGAGCCCGTCGGCGGTGCGCGACAGCGAGGCGATCAGCTCGGCCAGCTCCTGCTCGTCGAGGGCCTCGAGCAGGGGCTGCGCGGCGGCGAAGAGGTCCTCGACCTCGGTGGCCGCCCCGGTGTTGGTGACCACGTCGCCGTCCTCGAGGAAGGGCCCGTCGGATCCCTCGGGGAAGGTGATGTCGAGGAACTTCTCACCGAAGATCGTCTTCGGGCGCACCACGATCTCAGCGCCCTCGGGCAGCCGGAAGTCGGGGTCGAGGGTGAAGCGGATCTCGGCCTGGCGGTCGACGAGGGTGATCGAGTCCACCTCGCCCACGTTCACGCCGCGGTACTTCACGTCGGAGCCCGGGATCAGCCCCTGGCCGGCGTGCTCGAACGTCCCGACCAGCTGGTAGCCGTCGTCGTAGGCGCCGTAGGCCCACCGGACCGCGGTGGTGACGAGCAGGGCGAACACCGCGGTGACGCCCAGCGCCACGAGCGCCCGCGACCCACGGCTCCGGGGCGCGCCCGTCACCCGACGATCCTCGCGGTGTCCGACCCGCCCCAGAAGATCAGCGACAGGATCAGGTTGAGGACCACCACGGCGATGATCGAGACGCGGATGGCCCGACCCGCGGCCTGCCCCACACCCGCCGGCCCACCGCTCGCGTAGTAGCCGTAGAAGCAGTGGACGAGGGTCACGACGACGGCGAACAACATCGCCTTGGCGAAGGACCCGAGGATGTCGATCGGCGGCAGGAACAGGTTGAAGTAGTGCCGGTACACGCCCGGCGAGAGGGTGAAGAACTGCGTCACCACGAGCTCGGTGGCGAGGAAGCTGGCGAAGAGCGCGGCGAGGTACAGCGGGACCATGGTGATCAGGGCGGCCCACACCCGGGTGCACACGAGGTACACGACGCTGTCCACGCCCATCACCTCGAGGGCGTCCACCTCGTCGGAGATGCGCATCGCACCCAGCTGGGCGGTGAAGCCGGCCCCCACCTGGGCGGCGAGGGCGACACCGGCGATGAGGGGCGTGATCTCGCGGGTGTTGGCCACCGACGACACGACCCCGGTGAAGGCCTCCGCCCCGATCTGCTGGAGGCCCTTGAACCCCTGGAGGCCCACCTCGGTGCCGGTGAAGAACGACATCGAGAAGATCACGAAGAACATCCCGCCGCCGACCACGAGGGCCCCGGCACCGATGGTGATGTCGGAGATCAGGGCGATGATCTCCTTGCGGTACCGCAGCGCCGACGGGAGCCGGCGCAGGATCATCACGTAGAACCGCAGCTGGTCGAAGAGCTGGCTCCAGGGCTCCAGCGCCCGGCCGACGGGACGGCCGAGCCAGTCCACGGTGGCGCTGCTCTTCGCGGTGCTCGGCGGGGTCGCGGACGGGCGGGCCATCAGACCTTCTGCGGGACGAAGTTGAAGTACACGACGGTCAGCACGAAGTTGACGAAGAACAACAGGACGAAGGTGATGACCACCGCCTGGTTCACCGCGTCGCCGACGCCCTTCGGCCCGCCCTTGGCGTACAGGCCCTTGTAGCAAGCGACCGTCCCGGCGATGAAGCCGAAGCAGGCGGCCTTGACGAGGGCCATCCAGAGGTCGGCGAGCTGGCTCAGCTCGTTGAAGGAGGCGAAGAAGCTGCTCGAGCTGACGCCGTTCACCCGCACCCCGAAGAACCAGCCCCCGGCGATCCCTGCCGCGCTGACCACCGCGTCGAGCAGTACGGCGAGCACCGTGGCGGCGAGGATGCGCGGCATCACGAGGCGCTGGATGGGGTTGACGCCCATCACCTCCATGGCTGAGATCTCGTCCCGGATGCGCCTCGCCCCCAGGTCGGCGCACATCGCCGAGCCTCCGGCGCCGGCGATCATCAGCGCGGTGGCGATGGGCGCCTGCTCGCGCACGACGGCGAGGACGAGGGCCGAGCCGAGGTGGGCCTCGGCTCCCAACTGGCGGATGAGGGCGCCGACCTGGAGCGAGATGACCATCCCGAAGGGGATGGAGATGAGGATCACCGGGACCGTGGTGACCTTGGCGAGGAACCAGAGCTGGTCGAGGAACTCGGCCAGCGGCCACGGCCGGCTGAAGACCTTGCGCGTGGCCTCGAGCCCGACGGACGCCATGGTGCCCGTCTCCCGCAGGAGGGAGTGGGCCTTGCCGGCGAGCGGGATCGAGGTGGTGGCCATCAGACCGGCACGTGGTCCTCGCCGGCCGCCGAGCGGGCCTGGGCACGGGCCACCAGCTCCTTCTCGACGTCGGTCTCCTCGGTGGCCAGCTCGTCCATGCCGATCGGGCCGAAGGCCCGGCCGGCGAGGAACTGCTGGATGATCGGGTCGTCACTCGCCAGCATCTCCGCCTTCGGTGCGAAGCGCACGAGCCCCGAGCGGAACAGCACACCGATGTGGTCGGCGGTGCGCATGGCCGACGGGATGTTGTGGGTGATGATGAAGAAGGTGGCCCCGGTCTCCTCCTGGGTCTTCTTCACCAACTCGTCGAGGTAGCTCACGCGGACGGGGTCGAGCCCGGAGTCGGGCTCGTCGAACAGCACGATCTCGGGGTCCATCGACAGGGCCCGGGCCAGGCCGGCCCGCTTCTTCATGCCGCCCGACACCTCGCCGGGGAACTTCTTCATGTGGTCGAGCAGGCCGACGAGGCTGGCCTTGGCCAGGGTGATCTCGCGGATCTCCTTCTCCGTCTTGTGCGTGTGCTCACGCAGCGGGAAGGCGATGTTGTCGAACAGGTCCAGCGACCCGAACAGGGCGCCGTCCTGGAAGAGCACGCCCATCTTGCGGCGGACCCGCATCAGGTCCTTCTCCCGCATGCCCACGATCTGCTCGCCGTCGACGAAGATCTCGCCGCGCTCGGGGCGCAGCAGGCCGATGATGTTCTTGAGCAGCACGGACTTGCCGGTGCCGGACGGGCCCATGATGGCGCTGATCTCGCCGCGCGGGACGTCGAAGCTGATGTCCTCGAGCACGGTGTGTGAGCCGAACGACTTCGTGACCCCGCGCAGCGAGATCACCCCCGACGCCGTCGGTGGCTCGCTGGGCATCGTCGCTGCGGTGCCGTTCCTGGTGAGCAGAGCCATGGTCCCCTTCCCCTCCGGGCGGCTGCCCGGCCTTCACGTGGAGGTCAGCCCCTCGTGACCTCCGTGCGACGTGATCGTTATCTTAACAGGTTTACACATGGTGTAACATCTTTCCAAATGGACGAGACCGGTACGGAGCAGCAGATCGTCGACGCGGCCTACGACGCCGTGGCCGTCTACGGCATCACCCGGCTGTCCCTCGCCGACGTGGCCAAGCGCGCCCACCTCTCCCGCCAGACCCTCTACCGCTACTTCCCGTCCAAGGACGTGCTGCTCGAGGCGGTCGTGGCCCGGGAGGAGCGCCGCTTCCGCGACCAGATCAGCGAGGCCACCCGCGAGGCCGACGACCCGCGGTCGGCGCTCGAAGCCGCGATCACCGCAACGCTGGAGGGCGTGCGGACCCACCCGCTCATCGAGCGCCTCCTCGAGACCGAGCCGGAGACGCTCGTGCCCTATCTGACCGTCGGCTCCCTGCCGGGTCCGGACACCAACCGCCACCTCACCCGTCTGCTCTGCCGACTCGTGCCCGACCTCGACGAGCGCGACGCGCGGCGGGCCGCCGACGTCTTGAGCCGCCTCATCATCAGCTACGTGCTCGATCCCTTCGACGAGCCACCGGAGGAGTTCGCCGCCTGGTTCGTGCACCTGCTCTTCTGCGGCCTGCTCCCCGAGCGAGCGTCTGGGGCGCGCGTTGTGACCCGATGACCACAACGGCCGTGTCGCCCTCCGCTACGTTGCTGGCGATGCCGGCAGCGGACACACGGGGCAAGATCCTCGACGCCGCGTTCGACGCGATCGCCGTGTTCGGCATCGCCCGCCTCTCGCTCGAGGACGTGGCGCGACGTGCCGGGCTCTCGCGCCAGACGCTGTACCGCTACTTCCGCACCAAAGATGACGTGGTCGCTGCGGTCATCCTCCGGGAGGAGGAGGCCCTGCTCGAGTTGGTCACGGCCGCGTCCACCACCCACGACGACCTGCGCGACGCGCTCGAAGCGGCCATCCTCGCCACCCTCGTCGCCGCCCGCGAGCACCCACTGTTGGGGCGCCTGCTCGAGACCGAACCCGAGCGCGTGCTGCCGTTCCTCATGTCCGACCAGGCCCCGGTCCTCTCCGCCGCCACGCCCGCGGTCGCCGATCTGCTCGTCGAGCGACTGCCCACCATCACCAAGGCCCGGGCCCGGCGCACCGCCGACACCATCACCCGGCTGATCGTCAGCTGGGTGGTGAACCCACCGGCCGACAAGGCCGCCGACCTGGCCCACGACCTCGCGGTGTCGGTCACGGCCGGCCTCGGGGCCGAGCCCGGCTGATCGCCCTCCACCGGGTCCGGGCGCCTCTCGGGGAGTGACCCCGAACCGGTCGAAGAATTTTCTCGCGAAGCGGCGTGACGATGCGCGCCTCCGCGGCTCTCTCCCTCCAAGCAACCACCCCTGGAGGAGAGACCCGATGGCCAACGACCCCGGCACCGACCTCGCACCCGCACCCCACCACGCACCTGCTCCCGCGCTCGACCTGCGTGACGTCGAGGACCTCCCTACCCTCGACGAGCTGCACGACCGGTGGGGGTCGGCGAGCAGGTCGTGTCTCGGCCTCAGCCGTCAGCAGTGGCACCACCCCGCGACCAGCCGCCTCGTGGACGCGATCGCCGCCGACCACGACCTCACCGAGCCGCTGCGCGACCTCGGAGCGGCACGTGCCGAGGCCGGGCTGTCGCTCGACGAGCTCCTCGGCGATCTCGACGTCCTCGGACGGCTGCTGCCCCGGCGCGACACGGTGTCGGACATCGGCATCGACCGGGTCGACCACCTGCGCGCTGCTGCGGTCGCGTCGACCGCGTGGGCCGAGACGTTCTACGCGTCCGCGGCGGCGCCCCGCTGCGTCGACGCGCTCACCGGGCTCGCCACCGTCGAGCTCCTCGAGGCCCGACTCGACCAGCTGTCCCGCCAGCGCCGACACGACCCCCGGCGACCCCGACGCGCGCTGGTCGTGCTCGCGCTGCGGTGCGAGCACACGTCACCGTTCGCCACGCTCTCCCGGCGCATCCGCGCGGCCGACCAGATGCGATCGGCCTTTCCCACCAGCGACACCGTCGCCCTCCTCGAGCCCACGCACGCGCTCGTTGCGCTCGTCGAGGAGGGTCCGGGCCTGGACGAAGGGATCGAGGCGCTGACCGCCGGGGCGCCGCACGACCGGGTCTGGGTGGAACCTCTCCCTTCCCGGGCCAGCGACGCCGTCGCCCTGGTGCGCGAGCTCGCGACCATCCCCCGGCTCCCCACCGTTGCGCCGGCGGAGCCCGTCCGTCATCCTTGAGGACGTTGGGCGGACGGCTTCCAGGAGCACTCCCTGCGTGCGCACCGCCCTCATCGACCCCACCCCGAGCGACCGTCGGGCCGATTCGACACTTGCGGACGTCGAGCTGCTCACCCGGACGCGCGACGGCGACGACGACGCGTACGCAGTCCTCTACGCACGTCATCGCGACGCTGCGGAGCGCCTGGCCCGGCAGCTGTGCGGGAGAGGCGCCGCGGCCGACGACCTGGTGGCCGACGCCTTCGCCGCCATCCTCGCCGCCCTGCGCAACGGCGCCGGACCATCCGAGGCCTTCCGTCCGTACCTGCTCACGACGGTCCGTCACCGTGCGTACCGACGGGCCCGATCGACGGAGGACCCCGTCGACCCCGCCGAGGACGGCGCGCTCGACGGGGTCGTGTTCGACGACGACGGAGACGATCAGCGCCTGATGGCCGACGCCTACCGCTCCCTCCCCGAGCGGTGGCAGCTCGTCCTCTGGCACACCGAGGTCGAAGGGCAGCGGCCGGCCGAGGTCGCCCCGCTCGTGGGGTTGAGCCCCCACGCCACGGCCGCCCTCGCCCACCGGGCACGCGAGGGACTCCGTGAGGCCTACCTCCAGGCCCACCTGCACAGCGACACGCCGGCGGGGTGCGCCTCCACGGTCGGCCGGCTCGGCGCCCTGGTGCGCGGCAACCTGGGGACCCGGGACGCGACCAAGGCCGAGGGGCACCTGGCCGGCTGCACCCGGTGCCGCCACCTCCGTGACGAGCTGCTCGGCATCAACAAGGCGTTGCGCACGGTCATCGGCCCGCTCGTGCTGGGTGCGGCGGCCGCCGGCTACCTCGGGCGCCAAGGGAGCTCGGGAAGCGCCGCCGCCGCGGCCACCTGGCGCGCGGGCGGGCTGGCGCGACGGGCGGCCACCCTCGCCGCCGGCGTGGTGCTCCTCGTCGGCCTCCTGGTCCTGCGCGCCGACCGACCGGGCTCGGCCCCCGCCACCGCCGGTGTCGACGCCCCCAGCGACGCCCTGGCCGCGGCCGCAGCGGCTCGGCCACCGAGCGACGACCCGATCGCGAGCGGAGCCGGCCTCGACCTCCCCGGCGGCGTCACCGTGCACCGGGTGGTCACCACCGCCTGCGCCGATCGCTTCGGCGTGGCCCTCACCGCGGCGCCTGGCACGGCTGGGGACACCGACCCGGCCCCCTCGGAGGCCACCGTCCTCACTGCGGTCCTGGTGCGGGACGGCTCGACGCCCCTGCGAGCGCTCGGCCTCGCCGTCGATGACGCCGTCACCCGGGTCACGGGACCAGCGCTCGGCACGCTCCGCACCCTCACCGCCACCGTCGCCGCCACGAGCCTCGATGGCGCGACGGTGCCGGGCCCGACGCCCGCCGGCGCCTGCGTGAGCGCTCCCGCCCACACCCTGCTCGCACCAGCGGGCGCGTGGGGGCTCCTCGTGACCTACCTCCCGTCGGGCGCGACGGGGCTCGACGACCTCCGTGCCGCGCTCCTCGAGCAGCCCTTCGCACTCCTCGGCCCCACGACCCGCGCCGCCGTCCACCAGGCCCGGGCCGCGGCCGCCGACGTGCTGGCCGACCTGCCCGCCCTGGGCCCGTCGGTCCTCGGCGTGCAGGACCAGATCGCCGCCCTGCTCGGCCCCGCCGCCGGCGGAGGACCGACCGGCGTCGACGGCGCCGGCGGCGGCACCGACGACCCGGGGGCGGATCCCGGGCTCGGCGGAGTCATCGGCGGGGCCGGTCCCGCTCCCACGCCGACGCTGACCCCGCCGCTGAGCGTGCCCCCCCTCCCGTCGATCCCCGGCCTGCCCGATCTTCCCGGCATCACCGTTCCCCCGGTCACCCTCCCGCCGCTCGGCCTGCCCTGACCGACCGCGCCCGGCGCCGCGGGCACGGTTCGCGGGGCGATCCGGGGCGGTTCGGGCTCAGGCGCCGCCGCGGTCCAGCGCCCGCACGACCTCGGCGTCCTCGATGGTGGACTCCGGGCCGTAGCCCAAGGTCAGCGACCCGCCGGTCCCGCAGTGCGGGCAGGTGACCCCGACCACGAGGAGCATGTCCGCGGGGTCCGACGCCCCCTCCAGGCGGCGGGAGGCGGAGGCGTCGATCCCCGCCGCGGGGAAGTCCCGACCGCACGTGAAGCAGTGGACGAGGGCGTCTTCCGCGGCGCCGAACTGGCCACCGTCTCGGGTCACGTCGTCCTCGGCCGCGGTCAGGGGCTCGTCGGTCGGCATGGCTGCGTCCGTCGTCACCCCGTGCTCCTTCCCTCGTGGGGCGCAGCACAGAACGCGCCGGGAGGTGGCGGGCGGCACGTCTCGTGGCCTCCGAGGACGGGTAGGGCGACGACATCGGCCAGGACGGCCGACCCCGGCCAGACCGGACACAACCCCGAACCAACACCGAACACAACACCGAACAGCGAGGAGACCTCCCATGGGAGACACCGGACCCGAGTCAGGCATCAAGGGCGTCGTCGAGGACGTGAAGGGCAAGGCCAAGGAGGCCGCCGGCACCGTCATCGGCAACGAGGACCTCGAGCGCGAGGGCGAGGCTCAGCAGTCCAAGGCCGAGGCCCAGCGCGACGTGGCCAAGCACGAGGCGGAGGCGGAGAAGGCCCGCGCCGAGGCCGAGGCCCAGGAGGCCCAGCAGCGCGCCGCCGAGTAGCCCGCCTCGTCTGGAACGCCTGCCGGCTCGGCCCCGCCCCTGCGGCGGGGCCGAGCCGCGCCCGCCCAGGGACGAGGCGACAGGCGTCGGGGTCGCGCTGTTCGACGACACGCGTGCTCGACGATGGACACTGGTGCTCGACGATCGGCGCCCGCAGGCGGCACATGCCCGCCGGTCAGGGGTGTGTGGATCAGGGGTGTGTCGATCCGATCAGGGGTGACGATCAGGGCGTCGAGCGGCTCCGGGACGGCGCACCGCCGGGCGAGGGATCGTCGGCCGGCGCTTCCGGCCACACCACGATCTGCGGCCGGTTGGGCAGGCCGCGCTCGACCGCGGCGATGAACGCGAGCGGGTCGTCGCCGGCGTCGGCCGCCGCAGCCTCGAAGCGCTCGACGAGGCGGGGCGTCCCGCGGAGGGTCCCGTCGGCCCAGATGAGCTCGTAGTTCTCGTCGCCCAGATCGCCCAAGAGGGTGATGCGCATGTTCGACCCCTTACCGGAGGGGTGCCCGGCCAGAACAGGCGGACCGGCGGGTGGCAGGGTCGTCAGGGGACGGGATCGAGCCGGGACACCCAGCCGTCGCCGGCCAGGGTGTAGAGCTCGCCGCCGGCGTCCTCGCCGAACCCGATGAGCCCGGCGGACCCGACCCCCACGCCCAGGCTCCGCTCGTCGAGCACCGCTCCCCCGCGCTGGCGGAGGGCACGGACCTGCCCGCGACACAGGTCGCCGTACACGTAGGCACCGCGGAGCGCAGGCACCGCGGTCCCCCGGTACACGTAGCCGCCGGTCACCGCACAGCCGTTCTCGTTGTTGAGGCCATGGGGGTACGTGAAGAGCGGCCTCGTGTGGCCCGCCGGCTCGCTCGCGCCGCCGAAGGGCTGGTCGCCCTCCATACGGGCCCATCCGAGGTTGGCGCCCCGGCCGGCGTTGCGCCCGGTGCGCCGGGGCAGGCGGTCGACCTCCTCCACGCTGTCCTGGCCCACGTCGGCGACCCACAGTGCGCCGGTCGCCCGGTCGAAGCTGAACCGCCACGGGTTGCGCACGCCGTAGATCCAGATCTCCGGCCGGGAGGAGACGCCGGCCGGACCCCGACCGCCGACGAACGGGTTGGAGCGGGGCACCGTGTACGCGCGGTTGCCGCTGGGGGTCGGGTCGATGCGGAGGATCTTGCCGAGCAGGGTCGAGGTGTCCTGCCCGTTGCCCAGGGGGTCGCCCCCCGATCCCCCGTCGCCCAGGCCGAGGTAGAGACGGCCGTCGGGGCCGAAGGCGAGCTGACCGCCGTTGTGGTTGGGGATGGGCTGGGCGACGCGCAGCAAGGTGCGACGGGAGGCGAGCACGGCCTGCTCCCCCGCCATGGCGTACTCCACCAGTCGGGTGTCGCCTCCGGGATTCGTGAAGTGGACGTAGAGGTGGGCGCCGTCGGGTGAGAACGCCAGACCGAGCAGCCCTCGCTCGTTGTCGGTGGTGGTCCGGCTGCTCAGGTCGAGGACCGGCGTCGGGTCGACGGTGAGGGAGCCGTCGTCGCCGGCGACGAGGTGGACGACCACACCGGCCCGCTCCGCGGCGTAGAGGTCGTCCGTGCCCGCCCGGGTGGCCAGGGCCATGGGGGCGTCGAGTTGGAGCACCGGCGTGAGGGCCACTTGCACCGAGGCGAGGCCCTCCGGACCGCCCGCCGGTCGCGCGGCCCGGACCGGCGCGCCGCCGACGAGGACGAGCGCCGCCGCGACCAGGGCGGCCGTCGCCGCCCGGGCCCCGGCGGCCGGGATCACCGCAGGATGCGGACGGGCAGGGTGCGGGGGCCGCGCACCTGGCCGCCGGACCACGTGACCGCCCCCGGGTCCGCGAGCTCGAAGCCGTCGCCGAAGTGCTCCATCCACACCTCGAGGGCGACCTTGAGCTCCATCCTGGCGAGGTGCGAGCCTGCGCAGCGGTGGATGCCCAGCCCGAAGGCGGCGTGGCGGTTGACCTCTCGGTCGAGCACCACCTCGTCGGCCCGGTCGAAGGCCCGGGGATCGCGGTTCGCCGCCGGGAACGACAGCAGGATCCAGTCGTCGGCCTTCATGGGGCAGCCCTCGTAGTCCATGTCCTCGCGCACGAGGCGGGCCATGGTGACGGGGGCGTAGGCGCGGAGGAATTCCTCCATGGCGACCGGGAGCAGATCGGGCTCGGCGGCCAGGCGGGCACGGTCCTGGGGGTGGCCCGCCAGGTGCCAGATCGACGCCCCGATGGCACTCCAGGTGGTGTCGATGCCGGCGATCAGGATGAGGCCGATCGTGCGCACCACGTGCTCGGCGCTGAGGTGCTCACCGTCCATCTCCGTGCTCAGCAGGAAGGAGGTGAGGTCGTCGCGGGGGTTGGCGATGTGGTCCTTCACCTGGTCCTCGAGGTACCCGAACAGCTTCTGGAAGCCGAGGGCACGCTCCTCCTGGGGGAGATCGACGCCCTCGAGGGTGTGGTGGACGAAGGCCCGGAAGGTGTCGGCGTCCTCCTGGGGGAAGCCCAACATGTTGGCGATCACCCGCACGGGGATGTGCTGTGCGTAGTCCACGGCGCCGTCCACCACCTCGCGGTCACCCATCTCGGCGATGAGCTGCTCGCAGAAGTCACGGGTGGACTGCTCGAGCTTGGCGATGGCCTGGGGGGCGAAGGCGGGCAGGAGCACCCGGCGGGCGCCCTGGTGGAACGGGGGGTCGGACGAGATGGGAGGGGCCACACCGGCCGGCGCCATGTCGAGCGGGGGCCGGTGCTCGGACATCACGATGCTGCGTGAGGTGAAGCGCTCGGTGTCGTGGGCGATGGCGTCGATGTCGTCGTAACGGGTGGGCAGCCACCCGCCGCCGTACCGGTCGGTGTGGGCGATGGGGCAGGCCGACTCGCGCAGGTCGGACCAGATCGGGAAGGGATCCGCCACCCAGGCGTCGTCAGTGTGGTCGAAGTCGGTGGCCCAGTCGGCGACGGGCTCGTGGAGGCCCATCAGGCGTCCTCGACGACGGTGATGGCGAGCTCGGGGCAGTTGGCCGCGGCGAGCCGGGCCTTCTCCTCGTCGGCGGGGGCGACGATGCCGTCACCGATGACCGTGCCCTGCCCCAGGTCGTCCGGGTCGAACACGGTGGGGGCCAGTGCGTAGCAGCGGCCGTGGCCCTGGCACTTCTCGTCGTCGATCACTACCTGCATGGGACTCGCCTCCTGGCCGGCGCGCCGTGAGCGCCTCCCCGAAAGATACGGGATGGGAAGGGGTCACCCCTCACGGGCGACACCGGTTGCGGCGACGCGAGCCGTCCGCGAGGGTGAGCGCCGTGAGCGGACCGTTGTGGGTGCCCGACGACGAGCGGGTGGCGTCCAGCGCGATGACCTCGCTGCGCCTCGCGGTGAACGAGCGCCTCGGGCTCGAGCTGGCCGACAGCCTCGCCCTGCACGCCTGGTCCGTGGCCGACCCGGGCGCCTTCTGGCGGGAGCTCTGGGACTGGGGCGGGGTGCTCGGGGACCGGGGCGACGTCGCCCTCCTCCCGGCCGGCCCGGGTGAGCACCCGGTCACCGGCGTGCGCTGGTTCCCCGAGGCGCGGATCTCGTTCACCGAGAACCTCCTGCACGGCCGGGGCGCGGCGCCCGACGCCGTCGCCGTGGTTTTCGAAGGGGAGGCGATCGAGGGGGTCGAGGGGCTGGGTGACGGTGCCGGCCCGACCCGCACCCTCACCTGGGGCGAGCTACGGGTCGAGGTGGGAGCGGCGGCCGCCGCGCTCCGCGACGCCGGCGTCGGGCCGGGCGACCGGGTGGCGGCGTGGATGCCCAACACCCCGGAGACCCTCGTGCTGATGGCGGCGACGTTGTCGCTCGGCGCGGTGTTCTCGTCCACCTCACCCGACTTCGGGGTCAACGGCGTGCTCGACCGCTTCGCCCAGATCGAGCCGACGGTGCTCGTCGCGGCGGACGGCTACCGCTACGGGGGCCAGTCCTTCGACTGCCTGGGGCGCCTCGCCGAGATCACCGCGGCGCTCCCCACCCTGCGCGCCACCGTCGTGGTGCCCTTCGTGGACGCGGAGCCGGCCGGCGTGCCCCCCGGGGCGCGCCTGTGGGCCGACGTCCTCGCTCCCCACCGCGGCACCCCCGTCCCCACCGAGCGGTTCCCGTTCGACCAGGCCGGGTTCATCCTCTACTCGTCGGGGACGACCGGAAAGCCGAAGTGCATCGTCCACCGCGCCGGCGGCCTGGTCCTGAAGCACCTCACCGAGCACCGCCTGCACGGCGACGTGCGCCCCGGGGACCGCGAGTTCTACTTCACGACCTGCGGCTGGATGATGTGGAACTGGCTCATGTCCGGGCTCGCCGCCGGCGCCACCTTGGTCCTCTACGACGGCAACCCCTTCCACCCCGGGCCCGAGGCGCTCTTCTCGCTCGCCGAGCGCCACCAGGTGAACCTGTTGGGCGTCTCGGCCAAGTTCATCGACTCCTGCCGCAAGGCCGGCATCCGCCCCGGGGAGTCGCACGACCTCAGCGCGGTGCGCACCATCTGTTCGACCGGCTCGCCCCTCGGGGTCGAGGGCTTCGAGTGGGTCTACGACGCCGTGGGCACGGACCTGCACCTCGCCTCCATCTCCGGCGGCACCGACCTCTGCGGCTGCTTCGTGGCCGGCGACCCCACCCGCCCCGTGTGGCCCGGTGAGATCCAGGGACCGGGGCTGGCGATGGACGTCGACGTGTACGACGACCTCGGCGCCCCCGTCGGCCCGGGGGTCAAGGGCGAGCTCGTGTGCCGCACCCCGTTCCCCTCCGTGCCCCTGGGCTTCCTCGGCGACGACGACGGCCGCCGCTTCACCTCCGCCTACTTCTCGCGCTTCCCCGACGTCTGGGCCCAGGGCGACTTCGCCAGCTGGACCGAGCACGGCGGCATGGTCATCCATGGCCGCAGCGACGCCACCCTGAACGCCGGCGGCGTGCGCATCGGCACCGCCGAGCTCTACCGGGTGGTGGAGAACTTCGCCGAGGTCACCGAGGCCATCGCCGTCGGCCAGGAGTGGGACGACGACACCCGCATCGTCCTCTTCGTCCGCCTCGCCGACGGGCACGCGCTCGACGACGACCTCGTGGCCGAGATCCGCCGGCGGGTCCGGACCGACTGCTCGCCCCGCCACGTCCCGGCCAGGATCGTGGCCGTGGAGGACATCCCCCGGACCCGCAGCGGCAAGCTCGTCGAGCTGGCCGTCACCGACGTGGTGAACGGCCGCGAGGTACGCAACCTCGAGGCCATCGCGAACCCCGACGCCCTGTCCTCGTTCGCCGGCCGCCCCGAGCTGGCCTCGTGAGCACCCTCGCCGGCCCCGCCGCCGTCATCCTCCGTGAAGTCGGGGCCCGCGACGGGCTCCAAGGGGAGGACCCGGTCACCGTCGAGCAGCGGGTGGCGCTCATCGACGCCCTGCTGGCAGCCGGCGTCACCCATCTCGAGGTGGGTGCCTTCGTCAGCCCCAAGGCCGTCCCGGCGATGGCGGGGAGCGACGAGGTGATCGCTCGGATCGGGCGGCCCGACGGCGTGACCCGCACGGCCCTCGTCCCCAACGCCCGCGGGGCCGAGATGGCGCTGGCGGCCGGCGTCGACGAGCTGACCGTCACCATCTCCGCGTCCGCCACCTACAACGAGCGCAACGTGCGCATGAGCATCGACGAGTCGGTCGGCGCCATCACCGCGATCGCCGCCTTGGCCGGCGACGCCGGCGTCCCGGTCGATGCGGTGGTGTCCTGCGCCTTCGGCTCTCCTTACGAGGGCGACCTGTCCGCTGCCGAGGTCGACGCCCTCTGCCGACGGGTGCTCGACACGGGGATCAGCGCGCTCACCCTGGCCGATACGACCGGTATGGGCACCCCCCGCCTGATCGAGGCCCTGTTGGCACGGACGGGTCCCGACGTCGGTCTCCACCTGCACGACACCCGCGGCACGGGCCTGCTCAACCTCTACGCCGGCTGGCAGGCCGGCGTCGCCCGCTTCGACTGCTCGGTGGGCGGCCTCGGCGGCTCCCCGTTCGCGGCCGGCGCCGCCGGCAACGTGGCCACCGAGGCGGCGGTGGCCCTCTTCGACGACCTCGGCGTCGCCACCGGCATCGCCCTCGATCCCCTGCTCGAGGCCGCCCACCTCGCGGCGGAGCTCGTGGGCCACGAGCTCCCCAGCCGCCTCGTCTACGCCGGCCCCCGCACCCGCCTCGCCAGCCCCTGAGACCCCTGTCGTCCAGCCCGCTCCGCCCCTGATCCGAGACGTCGTGTGACCGACCGGTCACCAAGATGCGGGGTGTGAGCCGAAGGTCACGGTCTGAAGGCGCCCGAAAACGGGAAATGACACAGTTGTGTCCCTTCTCCCCGAGCCGACGGCTCCCCCCGAGGCCACCGGCAGGGTCGACCGGCCCGACCTCCCGCCCGGTCACACGGCCCACCTCCCGGGCCGAGGCTCGCTGTTCTACCGCGAGGTCGCCGGGCCGCCGGGCGCCCCGGTCGTCTTCTTGTTGCACGGCCTCGGCGCCAACGCCGACCTGAACTGGCACAGCGTCCTGGCCCCCCTCGGGCGACACTTCCGAGTGATCGCACCCGACCACCGTGGGCACGGCCGAGGCATCCGGTCCGCCGAGCCCTTCCGGCTCACCGACTGCGCAGAGGACGTGGTGGCCCTCGCGGACTGCCTGGGCATCGACCAGTTCACCGCGGTCGGGTACTCGATGGGCGGACCCATCGCCCAACTCGTCTGGCATCGGCACCGCGAGCGCGTCGACGGGCTGGTGCTGTGTGCCACCGCACGCGACTTCCGCGGCCACCCCCGGGAGCGCCTGCTCTTCGGCGGGCTCGGCGTGCTCGCCGGCCTGCCTCACCTGACCGCGGTGCGCGCCGGCGCACACGGCGCCGAGTGGGTTGCGTCCCGCCTCTTCTCGAGCCGTCCCCACACCGACTGGGCGGTCGCGGAGCTGCGACGAGGCGAGGTGGGCACCATCCTCGAGGCGGCACGCGAGGTCGGGAGGTTCACCTCTCGGGAATGGACCCACGAGATCGACGTGCCGACGGCGGTGATCATCACGGGCCGCGACCGGTTGGTGCCCGCGCACCGCCAACACAAGCTGGCCGAGACCATCCCCGGCGCCGTGAAGTACGAGATCGACGGCAATCACCACGTGGTGGCCGGCGACGGCGACGACTTCCGGCACGCGCTCGTCGGCGCCTGTCTCGCGGTGTCACCTCGGCCTCCGACCGTCGACGAGGTCGGCACCCGGCGCCGCCGACGCTCCGGCGCGCGGCGTCGCCGCGTCGCCCTCCTCCCCGCCGCCGCGGCGACGCCCGTGGGCACCAGGTAGACCACCAGCGCCCACCCCGTTGGGACCGCGCGGTAGCCGACGGGCGCCAGTACCGGGCGAAGGGTGACTTCGGCGCCACCCCCAGCAGCGGGAGGGCCCGGCTCCGCTCGCGCCTGTTCCCCTTCACGGGTGCTCAGCGGCCGGCGGTCGCTTCGATGCCGGCGATCACGATGTCGAGGCCCTGCTCGAACCAGGCCCGCAGGTCGTCGTGGCGCTCAGGGACCACGCCGCTCAGGGCGGAGCCGTGCACGAAGTCGACAATCAGGAACGCCGCCGGCTCGATCGAGGCCTGGCCGAGGCCGCTCTCGGCGAGCGCGTCGGTCAACGGCTCGATGGCGCGCAATGCGCCATTGGCGATGACCGGGTCGGCGAGCGCCGCACCGATGACCTCCCGGTTTCGCGACGCGATCTCCCAGTAGGCGACCGCCCACGCCCGGACCCTGGCCCCCCACGGCTGCTCCCGGTCCACCGCCGGGATCTCCGCGAGGACCTTCGCCAACACCAGCGCGAGGAGCTGCTGCTTGTCGTCGACGTGGTGGTAGATCGCCATGGGGTCCACCCCGAGGCGGGCACCGAGACGGCGCATCGACAGCTTGGCCAGCCCGTCCTCGTCGATCGCGACCGACGCCGCCTCGACGATCTGCTCCACCGACAAGGTTCCCCGCCGCACCGACATCTCTACAGTGTAGAGTAGTTCACTCCTCTACACCGTAGAACCCGCGCCCCCGAGAAGAGCAAGGAGCCTCCGATGCACGAACGACCGGACGACCTGGTCGCACTCCAGCAGGTGATCGACGACAGCTACGCGAGCGCGGGCGAGCACCTGCGCGAGATCCACGCTCCCGAGCGGCGACTCGACGCCGAAGGGCTCGCCTCGAGCCTCGAGGGCATGTGCCTGCTCACGCTGGCCACCACCACTCGCGACGGCCGCCCGATCACCGGTCCGGTCGACGGCGTGTTCTACCGGGGAGCGTTCCACTTCGGCTCATCGCCGGCATCGGTGCGCTTCCGGCACCTCGACGCCCGGCCGGCGGTCAGCGCGACGCACCTTCCCGGCGAGCACTTCGCCGTCAGCGTCCACGGGGTCGCCCAGAGGATCGACGTCGACGCCGACGAGCACGCCGAGCTCCGCCAGACCCTGCTGGACATCTACCTCCCCCGGTACGGCGACTCCTGGCTGGAGGTCCTCGACGGCGCCGCGTACGCCCGCATCGACCCGCGACGACTCTTCGCCTTCTGGATGCCGGACGACGGCGGCGCCGGCCAGGACTAGGCCCATCGCCCGCACTGTCGCTCACTTCACGGGATCCGTTGGGACCGCTTCCAGGTCGGCGAGGGCCTCTCCATCGCGGAGTCGACCGCCTCGGGCTCACGGACACGATCGTCGTCAACACGACGTTCAACCGCCCCGTCCTCGTTCGCTGATCACCCCTCGTGCGGCGGAGGGGTCGCCACGCCCGCACCTCGGCCCTTTCCTCGTTGCATTCGAACGCACGTTCGTCTAGGGTGACGTCACCAGCTTGCAGCCGCTGGGGCGGGAGACCGTCGAGCAGGGTCGGCTGCCACTTCCCCAAGCCAGTCGAATCGTGGGTTCCGGGCGCCGCCGTCGGCGTGTGCAGGGCAGCCCGGACAGGAAGTGGTGCCGTGTCGGTGATCGAGCTGCAAGCGAACGAGGCAGGAAGCGAACCTCCGCACGATCCGGGCTTCGCGGCGCTCGCTCTACTGCGCGAGGCCGCCACCGACGTGCTCGACCAACCATGGGCCGGCCGCCCCGGGCCAGTGCTGGGCGAGGCGCTCATGGCGATGGTGGCGGCGGAGCGGATGGTGGCGGCGGCCAAGGCTCGGGTGCTCGGCGCGTTCGACGCCAGCGGCCAACACCGCATCGAGGGGCATCCGACGGCGGCGACGTGGCTGGGAGCAAAGGCGAAGGTCAACCCTCGTCAGGTGAAGCACCAGGCCGCGCAGGCGCGCTCCCTCCGAGAGATGCCGCTCACCGAAGCCGCCTTCGCGGCCGGCCGCATCGGCGCCGAGCACGTGGCGGTGCTTGTGCGGGCCCGCACCCGAGACGTGGTCGACGAGTTCGCCGCCGCCGAAGCCGACCTGGTGGAGTCGGCCGAGACCTTGGACTTCGACGAGTTCGACCGCAAGGTCCGCGATTGGCGCTCGTTCGTGCAACCCGACCGGTCCGAGAAGCGGGCCAGGGACGCCGAGCAACGGCGGGAAGGCCATGCATCGCGGACCTTCGACGACCTCGTACGTCTCGACGCGTGGCTCGATCCACTCGGCGGCACCGAGTTCCTCGACGAGTTCCACCGGATCGAACAGGAGATGTTCGAAGCGGACTGGGCCGAAGCCCGCGCCCGGGTCGGCGAGCGGGCCACCCAGCGGGACCTGCGGCGCACCGCCAAGCAGCGCCGCGCCGACGCCTTCGTGGAGATGGCCCGACGCTCGCGGGCGCACGGTGCCCCGGCGGACGGACCCCGGTGGGTCCTCAACGTCATGATGGGTTGGCACACCCTGTGCGCCGAGGCCGCCGCCACCCTCGCCGACCTCGGCGGGTGCACCTGCCAGCTCCCACCGGCGCTCGCTCGCCTACTCGGCCTCGACCCCGACGCCGACCCCGGTGGGCGCTGCCCCACCTGCGACGGCACCGTCGACGCCGGAGACGACGATCTCCCCGAGCCGACAACCGATCCGGGCTCGGCACGGACACCAGAGCCGTACGCCGGGCCGCCCCCGACCCGCCGCCACCGGGTCCTGCCCGACTGGTGGCACGCCCCCGACCCGTTCGCCCCCGGCTTCACCCACCTCCGCCCCGACACCCTGTGCGAGCTCGAGGACTACACCCCCATCGCGCCCTCTCAGGCCCTCGGCCTCGGCATCGCCGGCGGGCTCCGCCGAATCGTGTTCGGCCCCGACGGCGAGGTCCTCGACTTCGGCACCACCCGGCCCTATCCCACCGGTGCCCTCCGCGAGGCCGTCATCATCCGCGACCGCGTGTGCCGTGATCCCGGCTGCGCCGTCCCCGGTCGCCACTGCCAGATCGACCACGTCATCCCCCGCTCCCGCGGCGGCCCCACCGCCATCAGCAACCTCCGTTGCCAGTGCGGCACCGGCAACCGGCTCAAGGGCACCGGTCCCCCGATCGGCGACGACCCACCCACCGGCCGCGGCCCCTGAGCGCCCCCGGCCGACGCCTCCGCCGTACGGCGCAGGGCGCCCCCGTCCGCGCCGCGGCGCAGGGCACGCCGTTGTGCCCTGCGCCGGGTGAAGGGAGTGGTCGGTGGTCAGGCGGTGGCGCCGATGACCTCGAAACCGCTGGTCTGAGGGTCGTCGGCGTCGGGGCCGACGGTGAAGGTGATCGGGCCCTGGTCGGTGTCGAGGACGCAGCCGAACGTGCCGGCGGCGGCGCCGACCGAGCAAGCAGGGTCGCCCTGGGGGACGGCCCGTCCGATGGCGGCGATGGCGGCGTCGAGCTCGCCCCGGCCGCCCTGGCTGCTCACGGCGCGCTCGTCGTCGGTCCCCCGCACGGCGAGGAACGCGGTCACGGCGTCCGCCGCCCGCTCGAGATCGGCGGCGTCGCCCGCAGCCGGCACCTCGTCGGCGGCGTCAGGAGCATCGGGCGCCGCCGGCACGACCGGCACGACCTCGTCGTCGTCGGGCTTGTCGGCCTGGGCACCGGCCGGCGGCAGCGCCACCGTGTCACCGGGTGAGGCGGCCTCGAAGACATCGCCCTCGCCGTCATCGTTGGTGGCGATGGCGAGACCGGCCCCACCGGCGACGAGCCCCGCCGCCAGCACGGCGCCGAGCACCGCCACCACCCGACGACGGCGCCGAGCCGCCCGGGACGACGCGCCCCGGGAGGGGGGCGCCGGCGGGAGCGGCGGGAGCACCACAACGGGCGTCCCCTGCGGCGGGGTGACGGCGAACACCGAGTGCACCGAGGTGGGCGGGTCCACGGCTCTGGCCACGGCAGCGGGGTAGGTGGCGGTGCCACCCTCGGCCGGCACCCACGGGACGGGGACGTCCTCGACCGTGGTGGCGGCGGCCGGCTCGGCGGCGGCCGCAGTGGTGACGACCGGCTCGGCGACGGCGACCGCCGGGGCAGGATCGGCGTCGGTCACCGCCACGTCTTCGGTGGCCGCTTCGGTCACGGTGAGCGCCGGAGCGTCGAGGACCTGATCGCCGCCGTCGGCGGCAGGCATGCCCCAGGGATCGCGCACGAGGGCGACGCCTAAGACGACGTCGGCCGCGAGGTCGCCGGCGCCGCGGTCATGGTCACTCGGCACCACGGGGTCGGGGAACTGGTCGAGGTGGTCGGACAGGTCGAGGTCGAACTGGGTGTCGTCGAAGGCGGTCGGAGAAGACATGCCCCTCAGACGGCGGGTCGCCCGGGCCGGGTTCCGCCCCGCCGCGTGACACCTGACACGTCCTGACGGCCGGCCAGAGCCGTCGTCGCCCGGCCGAGTTGAGCGACCGACGACGCGGGTGGGCTACGGGCGCAGGTTGACCGCGACGCTGCCGGGCACGAAGGCGCCTTCGGCGTAGGTCAGGGGGCCGTCGTCGAGGTGCCAGATGGCCCGCCCGCTGAGGGGCAGGCGGTGGCCGGCGGCCAGCACCCAGCCGTCGAAGGGGGTCGTCCACTCCGCCTGCACCAGCCCTCCCGGCATGGCCGCCCAGCGGTCGCGGCTGGAGAAGTCCCGGATGGCGCCGTTCTCGTCGAGCGAGACCCGCGCGTGCACGGTGTGGCTCCCGTGGGTCAGGGCCACGTCGAAGGTGTCGTCGGCGACCTCGTCCCAGGTCACCTGCTGGGAGAGCAACATCGACGGGGCCAGCACGAGAGCGTCGTTCAACCACGTGGTGAGCTCGCCGACGTCGTACTCGACGCCCGTGCCGTTGGCCACCGGCACCAGCCCGAGGAGCCGGCCGACCATCCGGCCTTCGCCGTCGAGCAGGGTGTCGCGCCCGACCATGGGCACGACGCCGGCCATGTCGAGGCGCATGTGGAAGATGCGGGCGACGGGGTGGGCGCAGTTGTACTGCCAGGCCTCGGCGGGCATCCAGCCCCGCCCCTGGAGGTTGAAGCGACCCCGGAACCGGGCGGCGAGGGACCACGCACGCGGGGCCCCACCACCCGCATGAACCGGAAGTAGCGCTGCACGGGCGCCGGCAGCCCCTCGACCTCGGCGGCCTCGACGACGGAGTCGTCCGGAGCCCCGTGAGGCAGGCCGGCATCAGCGGCCTGGGCCAGCGCCGTGGCGCGCAGGTCGCGCCCCAGCAGCTCGAGCACCGGCCGTACCGCCGGTCGGATCATCGAGAACGTCACGGCAGGATCATCGCGGGCGGGACGCCCGCCCGAAAGGGCCGATCGTCACGCGGTGCCGTTCGTTTCAGGCCACGTCGCGGATGGCGGCTTCCTCGGGGAGCTCCGGCGGGGTGAACAGGCCCGGCTTCATGCCGTGCTTGTCGGCGTAGAACGCCCGGATCTGGTCCATGTCGGCCACGACGTCGTCGGTCATGCGCAGCATCGGGCCGAAGCCGCCGGTGCGCGTGGGCCCGTCGAGGAAGCTGAGCAGCACGGGCACGTCGGCGCCCAGTGCGATACGGCGAAAGCCCGACTTCCAGTGGGTCTTCTTGGCCCGGGTGCCCTCCGGCGGGATGAGGATGGCCACGGGGCTCCCGTCCCCGGCACGTGCCACGAGCGAGTCGACGAGCCCCACCGGGTTCTCGCGATCGACGGCGACGCCACCCATGCGGCGGAA
Organism: Acidimicrobiales bacterium; assembly: GCA_016794585.1. Taxonomy (NCBI): domain Bacteria; kingdom Bacillati; phylum Actinomycetota; class Acidimicrobiia; order Acidimicrobiales; species Acidimicrobiales bacterium. The sequence goes on along the minus strand of JAEUJM010000009.1, from coordinate 172,379 downwards.
CAGCCAGCCCGCGGGCCCGGCGAACATCTCCTTCTTGCCGAGCCACATCGGGCGCACGCCGGTGGCCCACGCCATGGCCATCATCAAGATGAAGTCCCAGTTGGAGGTGTGGGGGGCCGCGACCATGACGCACACCGGCACCCGTGGCGGATCGCCGACGATGCGGTAGCGGAAGAGCCGGACGACGATCTTGCCGAGAGCACGTTTGATCCCCCCACCTTAGGGGCCGCCGACCACCCTCCGTGACCGGGGCTCGCGCAACGTGGCCTCCGCACGCCGGAGTGACCTTCTGCTCTGGCCCCGACCGCCCGGACGACGTTGGCTGGAGCCATGAACGACACCCCGGACCTCCTGGCGGCCATCGGCGGCGAGCGCGCCCTCGAGGAGATCGTCGAGCAGTTCTACACGCGCCTGGTGGCCGATCCCGATCTCGGGCCGGTCTTCGCCGGCGTGGACGTGGCCCGCCTGGTCCACATGCAAGAGGAGTTCCTCGGCGTCGCCTTCGGCAGCACCGACCACGTCGCCGACGCCGACCTGCGCGCCGCCCACGCCCGCCAGGCCATCACCGGCCGCCAGTTCTCCCGCTTCGTGGAGCTGTTCTGCGACACGCTGGCCGAGCGCGACCTGCCCCGCTCGACCGTCGATCGGGTGGCCGACCGCCTCGCCCTCTACGTGGACGACGTCGTGGGCCAGTACGGCGACGCCGGCTGAGGACGGGACGGGCCGTCCCGTCGCCGCTTCGCCAGGGGTCAGCCCGGGTCGAGCCAGTGCCCGTTCGCTGGTGCATCGGCTCGCACCACGCCGGCCGCCGCGAGCGCCCCGACCACCGCGCGTGCGTCCGGGTGCGGGACAGGACGGTTGTGCGTGGCGAGGAACTGGCGGATCACCCCATCGGGGCGCAGCTCGATGCCGTAGACGAGTCGGTCGCACGACTCCACGCCCACCACGATGCTCCGGCCCTCGTTGACCGCGGCGGCGAAGCCCCCGAGGCAGTTGTGGAGCCGCTCGCCCCAGGCGGCCAGCTCGGCACCGGTGCGCGGCACCACGAGCCGCAACGGCTCCCGTCCCGACCCCGCCACCTCCCGACCGCGTAGCGCCAGGACCGCCGCAGGGTGCTCGAGGGGCACGTGCTCGGCCGGCTGCGACCCTCGGGTCCGCGGTGCGTGGAACATGGCGCGACGGCGCTCCTCGGGGGTGGGGGGCGGCGGGGCGGGTGCGACCGCGGTCGGGGCGCGTGGCGGCGCCGGCCGCGGGGCGACCGACAGCGGTCGCCGGGTCGTGGCGGCCCGGGCGCGGGGCCGGCGCCGGGTGGGGGCGACGACCCCGGACGGGTTCGGGTCGGGGGGCAGGAGGCTCCGGCAGTGCTCGCGGAACTCGGCGAGGCGGTTGGGCAGCCGGGCGCCGGCTCGCGGCCGGACCACGCCATACGCCTCCACGGCCTCGGCGAAGAGCGCGGGCCCGTCGTCGAGGCGAGCCGCGTCGAGGAGCAACCGCTCCGTGCGGTGCTCGCCGAGGTGCGGGGTCAGACGAGCCGCCCCATCGACGAGGTCGACCTCGGGCCACTCCCCCGGCGCTCGCCAGGGGTCGGTCGCCCCGAGCACGCGGGTGAGGCGGTCCGGGCCCAGTGCCGGGGCCATGCGGGCCAGGGCCAGCGGGTAGAGGGCGACGGTCGCCGGGCCCCGGGCGGGGTCACCACCATGGGCAGGTGCGGGGACGCCGGACACCAGGGCCTCGGCGAGGGCGGCCACCACGGGGCGGGTGGCCCGTCCGGGGAACACCACCTGGGCCCCCGCTCTGGCCGTGGGCGCCGCCAGCGCGCCGGCCGCCCACCGGGGCACCTCCTCGAGGGGAGCGGCGCCGCCCGCCATGGCCGCGCCCAGGAGCGGGAACGACACCCCGCCCACGACGGCCAGCAGACCGGCGCGGGAGAGATCCTCGGGGCACCGGATGCCGTGGGCGCAGGCGAAGGCCGCGAGCCACCGGCACACCAGGGCGGACGCTTCCGTCGACGGAGCGCCGCCGCCCACCACCCGGGTGACGAGGGCGGGCTGGATCGACACGTCGATCTCCCGCCGGCCGTCGAGCAGCACGAGCCCGATCCGCACCCGGCCGTCCGTGGCGGTGAAGCGCAGCGTGGTCGACGCCTCGGCCAGGTCCCCTCCGTCTCCGAGAGGCACGACCCGCAGGGTGGCCACGGCGCCGCGCTCCTCCCACGCCGCCTGCACGGCGTCGAGGGTTGCGAGGGCCATGCGGCGACGCTACCGAACGGGCGTTCGGAGTCCAGTGGACAACCCTGGGGATCTCGACCCGGGCCCTCACCGGTCGGCCCCGGAACCGGCTCGTCGTCCACCGAACCCGCGGGGAGCGAGGGGTTAGAGTCTCCTCCGCGAGGGCGGCGCAGAGGAGACGCGCGCCGATGTCGGTGCGCCTGGGAGGGCCATGACGCCGCCACCGACCGCAGCGACCCCAGCGACCCCAGCGAGATGACCCCGAGCGAGGGCTGGGAGCCCCCCAGCACCCACGTGGGTCCGCGCAGCCTGCGCGGGCTGCTCGACGCGGTCCTGACCGTCGGCTCGGACCTCGACCTCGCCGCCACCCTGCGCCGCATCACCGAGGCGGCCGTCGCCCTGGTGGACGCCCGCTACGGCGCCCTCGGGGTCCTCGACGATGCCGGCACCCGCCTCGACGAGTTCATCACGGTGGGCGTCGACGACGACACCCACCGGGCCATCGGCGCCCTGCCGAAGGGCCTGGGCCTCCTCGGCGCCATCATCAACGACGCCTCCAGCCGGCGCCTGGCCGACCTCCACGAGGACCCCGAGAGCGCCGGCTTCCCGCCCAACCACCCGCCCATGACCTCGTTCCTCGGCGTGCCCATCCGCACCCGGGACCGCGTCTTCGGCAACCTCTACCTCACCGACAAGACGACGGCCGAGGCGTTCACCGACATCGATCAGGAGCTCGTCCAGGCCCTCGCCGCGGCTGCCGCCGTGGCCATCGACAACGCCCGACTGCACGCCGAGACCGAGCGCCGACAAGCGACTCTCGCCGCCTTCCAGCAGGTCGCCCAGGCCCTCCTCGACGGCGCCGGGCGAGACGACATCCTCGGGGAGATCGCGGCCCGGGCCAAGGCGCTGGCCGGTGCCGACCTCGCGGCCATCGCCCTGCCGGTCCCGGGCAGCGAGCAGCTGCGCATCGACATCGCCGTCGGGGCCGGGGCCGACAGCCTCCACCGGACCGCCTTCGACCGGCACGCCAGCGTCAGTGGCCAGGTGCTGAGCACGGGCGAGACCATCTTGCTCGACGATGTGTCCCACGACCCCCGATCCGGCCCGTTCCAGCGTCAGGGAGATCTCGGGCCGGCGCTCTTCGTCCCGCTCGAGGCGGACGACGGTCCCTTCGGCACCTTGGTCGTGGCCCGTCGGGTCGACACCCGGCCCTTCGCGACCTTCGAGCAGGAGATCGTCAGCTCCTTCGCCGGACAGGCGAGCCTCGTCGTGCACCACGAGCGCCAGCGGGCCCGAATCCAGGACGTCGCCCTGCTCGAGGATCGGGACCGCATCGCCCGCGATCTGCACGACACGGTCATCCAGGGCGTGTTCGCCACGGGACTGACCCTGCAGGGCGCGGCCCGCCTCATCGAGGAGCCCGCCGCCCGCGACCGCGTCGCCACCGCGGTCGACCAGTTGGACGAGATCGCCCGCCACATCCGCACGGTGATCTTCGGCCTGGAGACCCAGCGCTCCGCCACCGAGAACCTGCGCCGCCGAGCGCTGGCGGTCGTCGAGGAGTCGGGGCGGGCCATCGGCCACGAGCCCCGCCTCGGCTTCGACGGGCCCATCGACACGGTCGTCGGCGAGACGCTCGCGGACGAGGTGGTGGCGGTGTTGCGCGAGTCCCTCTCGAACGTAGCGCGCCACGCCCGGGCCACCGCCGTCGAGGTGCACGTCACCGTGACCGACGTCCTCACCGTCACGGTCGCCGACGACGGCGTCGGCGTCGACCCCGCCGCTCGCCGGGGCAACGGCCTGCGCAACCTGCGCGAGCGAGCCGAGGCGCACGGTGGCACCGCCACCCTCGAGCCCGGAGCGGACGGCGGGACCGTGGTGACCTGGGCCGTGCCCCTGACCGACTGAGCGCCTCAGCGAAGGCGCAGGCGGACGCTGCGCAGGCCATGGGGGCCCACGTCCAGATGAAGGCACGAGTGGTCGTCGTCGAGCGTGGCCGCGCCGCCGTCAGAGGTCTCGTCGAGGCGCACGGACTCGGCCGACACCGCGAGCGCGGCCACGGGGGCACCCAGGTCGACGACCGCGGTCACCGCCTCGTCGCCGGGGTTGGCGAGTCGGATCACGAGGCCATCGCCGTCGTCGGCGGGCTTCAGCGCCGACAGCACCACGCCGGACGGCTCGATCGCGACGAGGCTGCAATCGGGCTCGACGAGCCGGTCGTCACCGGCGGGCACCGCCCGCAGACCGAGCTCGTCGGCGACCTGGGCGGCGGCCACGTCGGCCGCTCCGAGGCGTTCACCGGCGACGCGCAGGGTGAGGTGCGCGCGCACGCCGTCCGGGCACTGCGCTTCGGGCGTGGCGAGGCCCGGCCCCGCGGGGATGGGGCGGGTCGTCGGGTCGAGCCGGGCCAACCAGCCCACCGACCGCAGGAGCGTCACCTTGACGACGCCGCCCGCCGTCACCTCGGCCTCGGGGAGCCCCGGTGCGCCGACGATGAGCCCGTGGGCCTCGATCCACCCCTGGTGAGGGAAGGTGGGAGGGGCCGGGTGCTCCCATCCCTCGTCGTCGACGGGGCCGGTGGTGCGCTCGGCGACGTCGAAGGTCGTCGCGGCGCGGAAGGTGTCGACGGGCGACCCGGTCGGGAAGCAGAGCCGGAGTCGATGGTCCTCGGCCGGGTTGGCCACCTCGACCGCGAGGTCGACCCGGTCGATCCCCGGCGCCACCCGGGCCTCCAGCGTCACCGTGACCCGCACGGTGTCGTCGCGCCGGGCGTCGCGCCCGTCCACCAGGCCCGCCGGCACCGCCAGGGTGCGCTCGACCACGAGCCGCTGCAGCCCGGACGGGTGGCGGAGCCGGGTGACGGACACGGCCGCCGGTTCGGCGCCGGCGTCGCGGTCGCCCGAAACGGGGTCGAAGTCGTAGGTGTCGCCCCGGTCGCCGAGGTCCTCGAGCGCGCCCAGCCCAGGGAAGGCCCGCCCGCCGGCGACGAGGGTGAGGGTCCCGTCGTCCGCCGCGGTCACCGTGAGGTCCCCGGACCCGATGGTGCGCCCGTCGTCGATCTCGTCGGGGTGCGGCTCGGCGGGCGCCAGGTGCAGGCGCCGCCAGCCGAAGGCGGGGACGTCGGCGACGACGAGCTCGAGGTCGACACCCGGCATCCCCTCCCACATCCGCATGCGGGCCGGGTCGATCGCCGGCACCACGCGGGCGGGGGCGCCGTCGGCCTCGTAGCCCATGGCGGTGCCGTCGAGGAGGGTGAGGGGATGGATGTCGCCACCCATGTCGGACAGCCGGTAGACGGGGTGGCCGTCGAGGGCCACCCGGACGACGTCGGTGCGGGCCACCGGCGACGGGTTGAACACGGCCAGGTCCAGCTCGGTGGACCAGGGGGTGGCCCGGGTCGGGCCCAGGCCGGCGAGGCGCTCGAGGACACGGGTGGTGGTCTGGTCGGCCAGCTCGGTGGCGGTGGCGTAGCGGCCCTGCATCTGGCGGTGCACCTCGTCCTGCGAGCAGCCGCAGATCGAGTCGTGGGCCTGGTTGGGCAGAAGGGCCCGCCACGCGGCGCGGAGCGACGGCCGCTCGTCGGGCGTCCCCAGCACCGCGCCCAGCGCGGCCCAGGGCTCGGCCCATCCCACGAGTGCCCGCTCGGCGCGGCGATCGGCGAGCTTGAGGCCGAGGCGGGTCGACCAGACGCCCGGCAGGAGGTTGGCCACGCGCGCCCCGACCAGCTCGCCGTGGAAGGTCGGGCGGCCCTCCTCGTCGATGGCCTCCCGCAGGTCGTCGAGCAGACCACGGGTCACCGGGCGATCGAGCCGGGCGGCGAGGGCGTCGGCCACCGCCTCGGTGTGCGCGTCCGGGAGGCAGTGGTCGATGCCGTTCATGAGCACCACCGGTGCCCGCTCGACGGGTGCCAGCCGGTCCAGCACCCCGAGGAGGCCGTCGACGGCCTCCTCCGGGTCCTCGGGCAGGTAGGCGGCCGCGAAGTAACCCCGGCCGAGGTGGTAGGCGGTCACGGCGTCGCCACTGGGGGCCTCCCAGCGGTAGACCGGGCCCAGCCGGTCGATCTCGTTGCCGTTGCCGCGCCAGTACACGAACGGGCCGAGGCCGAAGCCGGCGAAGATCGCCGGCAGCTGCGAGGGGTGGCCGAACGAGTCGGGGGTGTACGCCACCTCCGAGCAGGCGCCCACCGACCGGGCCACCCGGCGGCCCTCGAGCAGGTTGCGCACGTGCGCCTCGCCGCTGGGCAGCAACGAGTCGGGTTGGACGTACCACGGGCCCACGCCGAGCCGGCCCGCGGCGACGGCCGCCTCGAGCTCGGCCCGGCGGCCGGGACGCACGGCGAGGTAGTCCTCGACGACGATGGCCTGGCCGTCGAGCAGGAACTTCCAGCCGGCGTCGACGGCGAGCAGGTCGAGGACCCGGTCCACGGTGTCGACCAGGCGCCCCCGGAAGGCCTCGAAGGTCCGGTACCACTCCCGGTCCCAGTGGGTGTGCGACACCATCAACACGGCGCTCGTCGACGCAGGATCCATGGCCAGAGCTTCGCGTGGGACGACCGGCGAACGGGTCGACGGCCCGTCGCCCTAGTCTCTGGCTCCACGACTCGGGGCGGAGCGGGGAGACGACCTTGGGCAGGCAGCGGTGAGTGCGGTGGCGGTGGTGACGGCGGTCGACGTCACCGATGGCGACTTCCTCGTCCACCTGTTCACGATCCCGCTGTTCACCGGGGTGATCGGCTACATCACGAACTGGTCGGGCGTCGTGATGCTCTTCCAGCCGCTGACCTTCCACGGCGTGCGCCTCCCGGGCCTCCGGTTGACCTACCCGCTGCTCCCCCGCCGGGTGCAGGTCATCCCCGCCATCTCCGACGACGGCCGGTTCGGGTGGCAGGGCATCGTCCCGTCCCGGGTCGACAAGATGGCCAGCATCTCGGTGGACAAGGCGCTGGCCAAGGTGGGCAGCATCTCGGACTTCTACCACCAGCTCGAGCCCGACAAGGTGGCCGACCACCTGGTGGCGACGGCCCAGAGTGAGATCGACGACGTGGTCGACCAGATCATGGAGCGCGAGCACCCCCAGCTCTGGCGGGACCTCCCGCCCGGCGTGAAGGACGCCCTCCACGCGCGGGTCCACAAGGAGCTGCCGGCCATCGTGCGGCGCATCACCGACCAGATCGGCGAGCACATCGATCAGCTCATCGACGCCAAGCTCATGGTGATCCGCTACTTCCAGGCCCACCCCGAGAAGATGAACGACATGCTGCGCGAGGTGGGCCGCCGCGAGCTGCGCTTCATGCAGAACTTCGGCTTCTACCTCGGGGTGCCCCTCGGCATCGTCCTGGTCTTCGTCGTGGAGGCCTTCCCCTACTGGTGGGTCCTGCCCGTCGGCGGCGTGATCATCGGCTACGTCGTCAACTACCTCGGCATCACCATGATCTTCGAGCCGGTCGAGCCCCGCCGCGTCGGCCCGTTCACCTTCCAGGGACTCTTCATGAAGCGCCAGCCCGAGGTGAGCGACGTGTTCGCCCGGATGATCGCCGACGACGTGATCAACCTCGAGAACGTCGGCAACGAGCTGCTCTACGGCCCGCGCTGCGACCGCACCTACCAGATGCTCGAGTCCACCCTGCGGCCGGCGGTCGACAAGGCGCTCGGCCCGGCCCAGGGCGCGGTGCGGGTCGCCATCGGCACCCGACGCTACGACCGCATCCGCGACTCGGTGGCTTCCGAGGCGACCGACTTCGCCGCTGCGTTCTCCGACGAGGCCTTCAACCGCCAGCAGGCCGAGCGGGTCCGGGAGTTCGTGGCCGCCCAGATGCGGCGCCTGCCACCGGCCGAGTTCAGCGAGCTGCTGCGCTCCGCGATCAAACAGGACGAGTGGCTGCTGTTCGTCCACGGCGCCGTGCTGGGCTTCGGCGCGGGCCTCCTCCACCTGGCCATCTTCGGAGTGTGACGTGACCGGATCTTCCCGCGACGAGGGGCACGAGGCCGACACCGAGGCGACCGGCGACGGCCCGCCGGACCCCACCCTCTACGAGGCGCTCCCCGGCCTCGCCCGGATCGGCCTGCGGGCGGGCTTTCGCACCCTCGCCTGGATGGCCAACGAGACCCTCACCACCGGCGAGCAGGTGGTGAACGCCGTGGCCGAAGGGGAGTCCCCCATCCCGGTGGTGCGCGAGTCCAGCCGCGACGCCTGGGCGATGGTCGCTCGCTCGTTCGGGCTCGAAGACGACGACGCCGACCCCACGGCCACGGCGCGGCGCCGCAGCGGCGAGCGGCCGGCCACCAACGAGGAGCTGCGGGCCAAAGGGGCCGATCTGCTCCACCGGTCGGCCGACGTGCGCATCGACGACGACACCCACCCCGCCTTCGCCCACATCCTCGACGAGCTCACCCCCGACGAGGCCCGCATGCTGCGCTTCCTCTGCACGGAGGGACCCCAGCCGTCGGTGGACGTGCGCACCAACCGACCCTTCGGCGTCGGCTCCGAGCTCGTGGCCGGAGGGCTCTCGATGATCGGGCTCCAGGCCGGCGTGCGCCACCAGGACCGCACGCAGTCCTACCTCAACAACCTCGAGCGGCTGGGCCTCATCTGGTTCTCCCGTGAGACCGTCGAGCCCGCCCGTTACCAGGTGGTCGAGGTGCAGCCCGAGGTGGTCGACGCCCTCAAGCGGGCCGGCCGGGCGCCCAAGACCATCCGCCGATCGATCCACCTGACCCCCTTCGGCGACGACTTCTGCGCCACCTGCCTGCCGACCGACCCTGCGCCCTCGGCCGGCGCCCAGCCGTGAGCGACCCGCGGGCGGACCTGCAAACGGCACTCGCCGCGGTCGTGGCGGACGGTCCGGCCCGGCCGGGGGTGGCCGTCCGGCGCTTGTCCGACGGCCTCGAGTGCGGCATCGATGCCCACGCCCGCTTCCCCACCGCCAGCACCTTCAAGGTGTTCGTGCTGCTCGCCCTGTACCGCTGGGCCGCAGCCGAGCGGGTCGACCTCCACCGGGCGCGGGTGACCGTGCGGGCCGCCGACCGCTCCCGGGGCAGCGGGGTCCTCACCTTCCTCGACGAGGGGCTGGCGCCGACGCTTTTCGACCTCGCCATGCTGATGACCGTCGTCTCCGACAACACCGCGACCGACGTACTGATCGAGCAGGTCGGCCTCGACGCCGTGCCGCGCCTCGTCACCGACCTCGGCTTGGCGGACACCCACGTGGGCGCCCGATGTGACGACATGCTGCGCGACCTGCTGGGCGACGCCCCACCGGGACTTCCCGACCACGGGATGTTCCGAGCGGGGGCGGCCGCCTTCGAGGCCGGCACCAACGCCCTGCTCTCGGTGGCCGACCTCGACGACCGCCACAACTGGACGTCCGCCCACGACCTCGTGGAGTGCTTCGCCACCCTCTGGTCGACCGAGGCCACCGCGGCCCTCGGGGTGGGCGACGACGCACGACGCGAGATGATCGCCGTGCTCGAACGCCAACAGCTCAACGCCGGGATTCCCCGCTACCTGCCCGCCGGCACCACGGTGGCCCACAAGACGGGGATGCTGCCCGGCCTCATCCACGTGGCCGGCGACGCCGGCGTGGTGGAGGTCCCGGGCGCAGGGCCAGTCGCCATCGCGGTGCTCACGTCGACCCAGGACCAGGGCGCCTACCCGCCCGGCGGGCCGGACACCTTCACCGACGACGTGCAGCGCCAGATCGGCCGGGTGGCCCGGACCGTCCACGACCACCTCCGCACGACCGACGCCTGACGCGCCCGCCGAGCGGCGCACCCAGCGGACGATCACGGCGATGACCCCGCCGGGCGGGGCCACCCGCGGGGGTGACGGATGACACACCTGCCGGTGTGACCTTGTGCCCTCGTTGCCCACGGGGACCGGCGCGACGGTGCAAGGACAGGACAAGGCAAAGGGCGGTGATCGCCATGACCCGGAATCTGATGCGTTCCGTGTTCGTCGCAGTGCTCCTCGCAACGTTCCTGGTGGTCGCCCCCCTACCGGCCCAGGCCCGCACGCGCCCTGAGGTGGCGCCGGCGAACGACGCGTTCGCCTCGGCACGGGTGATCACCGGCGCCACGGGCACGACCTCGGGCACGAACCTGGGCGCCACCAAGGAGGCGAATGAGCCCGATCACGCCGGCAACATCGGCGGCGCCTCCGTGTGGTTCACCTGGACGGCGCCTGCGAACGGTGCTGTCTCCTTCGACACCTGCACCGACACCGACTTCGACACCCTTCTCGCCGTCTACACCGGCACCACGGTCGGCGGCCTCGCGCTGGTGGCCGCCAGCGACGACAGCTGCACGCTGCAGGGTCGCGTGAGCTTCGCGGCCACGGCCGGTACCACCTACCGCATCGCCATCGACGGTTACGGCGTCGATGGCGGCGCAGCCACCGGCAACTACACGCTCTCCTGGGCGCCGCCACCACCGCCACCGGCGAACGACGCGTTCGCCACGCCAACCACGATCACGGGAGCCAGCGGCTCTACCAGCGGCACGAACGTCTTCGCCACCACGGAACCCGGTGAGCCCGACCACGCCGGCGTCGTCGGCGGTGCGTCGGTCTGGTACCAGTGGGCCGCGCCCACCAGTGGACCCGTCCAGTTCGACACGTGCACCGGCACGGGCGTCGACACGCTCCTCGCGGTCTACACCGGGACCTCCCTGGCCGGCCTCACCCCCATCGCCACCAACGACGACGAGTGCGGCTCCGCGAGTCGCGTCATCTTCCCTGCGAGCGCCGGCACGACCTACCGCGTCGCCGTCGACGGCGCCGATCGGGGCTACGGCACCTCCACGGGCGGATTCACGCTCTCGTGGGAGTCGATCGTCGCACCCGCGAACGACGCGTTCGCGGCCGCCCAGGTCATCTCCGGGGGCCATGGCACCGCGACCGGCACGAACCTGGGCGCCGCCAAGGAGACCGGTGAGCCCGACCATGCCGGCGACGTCGGCGGGGCCTCCGTGTGGTACCGCTGGACGGCCAACACCACTCGCACCATCCGCTTCGACACCTGCACGGGCGCGGACTTCGACACCCTCCTCGCCGTCTACACGGGCACCACGGTCGACGGACTCACGCCGATCGCCGCCAGCGACAACGGCTGCGGCAACTCGAGCGGTGTGGAGTTCACCGTCACCGCGGGCACCACGTACCGGATCGCGGTGGACGGCTTCCACGGTGCGGTCGGTAGCACGCAGCAGGGGAGCTTCACCCTGACCTGGGGGCCGCCGAGGGTCCACCGGCCCGACGTGCTCATCCGGTCCGGCGCAACGGCCTGGATCGGAAACGACGTCTACAACACCACCGGCGCCGGGCAGACCCGCACCGCCTCCGTCGGGGCCAGCGGGACGGCCACCTTCTCGGTCAAGTTCCAGAACGACGCCGACTTCGAGGACTTGTTGACGGCGCGGGGACCGGGGTCGAACAACCAGTTCCGCGTGACGTATCGCGTTCCCAGCGGCGAGGACATCACCGCGGCCATGGTCGAAGGGATCCCCGGGACCTGGCGCTCCGGGGAGTCCTCGGTGCGGGTGACGGTGACGGTCAAGGCCAGGGCCGGCACGCCTCGGGGAGCGTCCATCAGCCTGAAGATCAAGTTCACCGCCGACCAGGGCACCGGAGTCGACGCCGCGATCGCCCGGGTCACCAGGGTCTGACCACCGGCCTCCCGCCAGCGCCAGCCGCCGGCGCCGCCTCGCCGTGCGAGGTCAGGCGCCGGCCTTGGCGCCGCGGAGCTTCTGCCAGAGGGTCATGGGCTGGTGGGTGACGCACTGGCAGCGCTCGGACTGGGGCACGCCGCCGAGCACCTGCTCGACGTGCTGGCCGCAGCCCGCGTAGGTCGCCTTGCCGCACTGGGAACACGTTGCTGGTCTACACATACCCCCCAGGGTATCAGAACCAACCGGACGCGCGACCTCGGTGCCTCAGCCGGTGGGGCGGGGGATCAGCGCCACGGGTTCGGGGTGGCGGGTCTCGAGGTGGTGGGTCTTGGGGCAGCGCACCTTGGCGTGCATGCCGCACTGCGGGCAGGACCAGGCGTCGCCGTCCTGGCGCCACATCGTGCTGCCGCAGTCCGGGCAGCGGTCGTGCCAGAAGGCGCACTCGACGCCGGCCATGCGCTTGGACGTGAGCGGGCACCCCCGGCCCGAGCACACGGGCCACTCGGGGTCGGCCACGATCACCTGCACCGGGCACTTGTCGACGCACTCCTCGCAGTCGTTGCAGAGGAAGGGGTCGATGACGAAGGTGCCCAGGAACGAATCGGTCTTGCTGAGCGCCGACGTCGGGCACGAGAACTCGCAGGCGCCGCAGCCGATGCAGTCGTCGAGGACCTTGAAGCTCATCCGGCCACCGCGTCCTGCGGGTGGAAGGGACGGAGCTCACCCATGCAGTCCCAGTGGACCCAGGGGGCGACGTCGACACGGGTGGAGGCGGTCTTCAGGGCATACCCCTCACCGTCCCACTCCCACCAGCCGTAGGGCAGGTCGAGGGCGCGGGTGACGGGCTTGCCGCAGTGCTCGCACGTGGGGGCGTCCATGGTCACTCCTCTCACCCGCCCGCCCGCAGCGCGGGCGTGGCGGCAGCTCCGTCGAAGAACTCCTGGAGGCTCTGGTTGAAGCGGGAGAACTTGTCGATCCCCATGACGTCGCTTCCGTGGAGCCGGATCGACTCACCCACGAGGGTGAGGCTGTTCAGGGTGTGGCGCCCGGTGGCCCGACCGTGCTCGACGATGTCGTCGACCATGGCCCGCCAGGCATCGAGGGGCCCCTCCAGCCAGCAGTCGGCGAGGGCCTCGTCGCCGGCCTCGGCCTCGCTCACGTCGAGGCAGGCGATGCCCTCGAAGGTGAGGCGCGCCCGGAAGGCGTCCTCGCCGTCGCGCCCCATGACGACGGCGAGGACGAGGTCGCAGTCCCCCAACACCTCGTAGCGCTCGGGATGGGCGTTCATCTCGGCGGCCAGGCCCTCGAAGAAGGCCACGGTGTCCACCGGCGGGAGTGCGCTCACGACCGCCCCCTCAGGCCCCGACACCCACGAGGTCGTCGCTCGTGATGCCGAGGAGGTCGAGGGGCAGGGTCGTGCGCTCCAAGCGATTCAACCCGGCCCGCTCGCAGCGCGAGAGGTAGGAGGTGAACTGCTTGCGCACGAGCTCGCCCTGGAGGGGGAACCCGACCTCGTCGACGTCGTCGGCGCCGCCGGCGAGCAGCAGGGCGAGGGCGGTGCCGAGGTCCGGCGAGGTGCCGAGCTCGACGAGGGCGGCCTCGCCGACGTCGAGGGCCTCGTGGATCTCGTCGGCCACGTCGGGGTCGTGCTCGATGGCGTAGCGGATGTGCATCGTGCCGTAGGCCACATGGCGGGCCTCGTCCTGCATGGCCATGCGGAACATCTTCTTCTCGACCGGGCCCGGGGCCAGCAGCTCGCCCTGGCGGAACAGGTCGAGGATGAAGCCCTCGCCGAGCAGGTGCAACAACGCGGTGGCCTGCGTGTAGGTCTTGGCCTCGATGATCGTGCGCAGCAGGCTCGCCGGGCCGGCACGGGACTTGAGCAGCCCACCGCCGTTGGCCAGGGCCCGCTTGCGGAACACCTCGGCGTGGCGGGCCTCGTCCATGATCTGGGTGCAGAGGAACATCTTCGCTTCGATGAAGTCGTGGTTCATGCGCCACATCCACTTGGCGGGCAGGTCGGCGGCGATCATCTCGACCTCGGTGAGCGAGGTGCAGACCTGGCAGATGGCGTGCTCGAGGTCGCTCGGCAGCTCCTCGAGCTCGTTCCACGGGATGTCGCGCGTGGCCGACCACTGGCGGGCCACCGCCTCCTCGTAGAGCTCACGCACGTTGCCGGCCCAGACGTCGGTCTTGTCGTTGAGGATGTACCCCATGTCCGGGGTGTCCGGGTCGACGTCGGCACCCCGGGGCGCCATCGAGCGGTGGGCGGGATGCTCGGGCACCTCGCCGTAGCTCCCGACGGCGATGTCCATCATGGTCAGGCCCCGCGCACTGGGCTTCGGGTGCACCCCCCACTCGCTTCGGGCCCCGCGCAGCCACGCCCAGTCGAGGGGCTGACCGACCGGCGACGTGTCCGGCAGGTTCGGATAGGAGTCGGGACCACCCATGGCACATACCTCCCGTTGCGTTGCGGCCCATTGCCGCGCACCGCGCCTCCGATCACTAGGGCCGAAGGTCCCATGGGCCGTCTGGGCCATTGGGTGCGGCCGCTCCGCTGCCGATGGGAGGGCATGGCCGTCGATGCCTCGACAGCGGAGAGCAGCGGGTCGTGCACTCGGGAGGCCGCGCTCCTCGCATCGGTGACGCGCGCCCTCGGCCTGTACGTCCGCGACACGCAGCCGACGGCGTTGTTCCGGGACCTGCTCGGGGACCTCCTCCTGTTGACCGACAGCGAGTACGGCTACATCGCAGAGAGCCTCGTCGACGAGCACGGTGCGCCCTACCTCCAGACCTGGGCGATCACCAACATCGCCTGGGACCACCCGACCCGCACGCTGTACGAGGACAACGTCGTCGTCGGAGGAGGCCTCGAATTCCGCAAGCTGGACACGCTGTTCGGCTGGGGACTGCGCCATCGAGAGGTGGTCATCAGCAACGACGCCGCTCGGGACCCGCGGGCCGGAGGTCTCCCTCCCGGGCACGCCGCCCTCCGCAGCTACCTCGCGGTGCCCATCCTCAGGCGGGACGAGATGGTGGGCCAGATCGGCGTGGCCAACCGGCCCGGCGGCTACGACCGCGACCTGGTGGCCTACCTCGACCCCTTCACCACCGCGCTCGGCAATCTGATCGAGGGGTACCGCTCCGAACGCGAGCGCCGGGAGGCCCAAGCCGCTCTGGCCCGGTCCGAGGGGGAGCTCCAAGCGCTGGTCGGGCACCTCTCCGATGTCGTGACCGTCCTCGAGCCGGACGGGTCTTGGCGGTACTCGAGCCTGGCGGGCACCCGCCTGCTCGGGTACCCCAAGGGCTACGACGTGCCCATCTTCGACCTCCTCCACGAGGACGATCGGGCCCCCGCGGCGCAGGCGCTCGAGGAGGTGCTCGCGGGCGAACGTGGCCCCGAGGTCCCGATCGAGCTCCGCGTGCGCGCCGCGGACGGCACCTTCCACCTCCTCGAGATGGTCGGCGAGGACCTCCGCGACGATCCGGCGATCCACGGGGTGCTCATCACCTCCCACGACGTCACCGAGCGTCGAGCGGCCGAGCACCGCCTCGAGGTGGCGCTGGCGCAGCTCGGCGCCCTGGTCACGAGCCTCCGTGACGCCCTCCTCTTCGTCGACGACACGGGCCGGGTGGTCTACGCCAACCAGGCGTTCTGCGACGCCTTCGCGTTCACCGGCGGGCCCGGCGCCGTGGTCGGCCGGCCCGTGGAGGACCTGCGGCCACACGCGGCCGCCGTCGTAGCCGACCCGGCGGCCTTCGCCGCTCGCGTCGAGGCCATCTACACGGCCTGGGCGCCGGTGGGAGACGAGGAGATCTCCCTCGCCGACGGCCGCACCCTCGCACGCGACTACGTGCCCGTGCCGCTCGACCCCGTCCGCCGCGGCCACCTCTGGCTCTACCGGGACATCACCGAGCGCAAGGCCCTCGACGCCCAGCGCGCCCTCGCCCTCGAGCAGCAACGCGCCGCCCGGGCCGCGATCGAGGAGCAGAACCGCTCCCTGCGGGAGCTCACCAGCCTGAAGGACGAGTTCGTGGCCACGGTGTCGCACGAGCTGCGCACCCCGGTGACCGCGGTCGCCAGCTTCGCGGGCCTGCTCCAGGAGGACGCCGCCGACCTTCCCGATGAGCAGCGGGAGTTCGCCGCCATCATCGAGCGCAACGCCACCCGGCTGCTCCACCTCGTGGACGACCTGCTGCTGCTGGGCCGGCTCGAGTCCGGGCAGCTGCCCGTGCGACCGGGGCAGGTCGACCTCGCGGCCCACGTCCAGGCGGCAATCGCCTCGGTCGGCCCACTTGCCGAGGCCGGTGACGTCACCGTCACCGCCGAGGTCGAGGACGGCCCCCCGGTGCGGGCCGACGCCCAGCGCCTCGATCAGGTCCTGGCCAACCTCCTGTCGAACGCAGTGAAGTTCACCCCCTGCGGCGGCCGGGTCGACGTCCAGGGCCATCGGGACGGTCCCGCCTGGGCCATCGAGATCCGCGACACCGGGGTCGGGATCCCCGCCGCCGAGCAGGCCACCATCTTCCGCCGCTTCACCCGGGGCTCGAACGCCGACGACCGGGTCCCGGGCAGCGGCCTCGGGCTCGTGATCACCCGCGCCATCGTCGAGCGCCACGGCGGCGACATCTCGCTCACCAGCGTCGAGGACGAGGGCACCACCGTGGTGGTGCGGCTCCCCGACGACGGCCCACCGGAGGAGGTCGGACCATGACGGTCACCACCCCGTCGTCCCCACCCACCCTCGTCGTCATCGACGACGAGCCGGACCTGCGCCGCGCCCTCGAGGTGCTCTTCGGGCGCGCCGGGTTCACCGTCGTCACGACCGTCGACGGCCGCGCCGGGTTGCGGGCGGTCCACGAGCACCACCCGGACCTGGTGCTCCTCGATCTCGGCCTCCCCCAGATGGACGGCCTCGACGTGCTCGAGCGCATCCGGGACCTGAGCGACGTGCCCGTCATGGTCATCACCGCGCGCGGCCTCGAGTCCGACAAGGTCCGCGGTTTGCAGGGCGGTGCCGACGACTACGTGACGAAGCCCTTCGGCAACCAGGAGCTCGTCGCGCGGGCGCACGCACTGCTGCGCCGTGCCGCGCCCACGACCACCACGCCGACGACCTATGACGACGGGCAGCTCCACGTGGACTTCGCCGCCCACCTCGTCCGGGTCACCGACGGCACGGAGGACCTCGACCTCACACCCACGGAGTTCCGACTGCTCGCCGCGCTCGTGCGCCACCCCGGCCAGGTGCTCTCCCCCGAGCAGCTGCTCGACCAGGCGTGGAACGACCCGACGGGCATCGGCGGCGATCGCGTGAAGTTCGCGGTGCACCGCCTGCGTGGACGCCTCGGATGGACGGGGCCCGGCTCCCCCATCGAAGCGGTGCGCGGTTTCGGCTACCGCTACCGGCGCGCTTGAGCGCCCCGGACCCTTCGCAACCGAACCGCAACCGAGCGCTTCCCGGATCGCTCCCTGCGGTCACCACAGTGCGTGGTGCTCACCCCCGAGCACCACCACACACGGTGAACCCAAGGGAGAAGAACCCATGACCAAGAAGATCGTCGCCCTCGTCGGAGTCCTGCTCGGCGCCGCCATCGTCGGCGCCGTCGCCTTCGCCGCCTGGACCTCCAGTGGCGCCGGCTTCGGCACCGCCCAGTCCACCCAGGACAAGGACTCGGCCATCACCGCCGAGGCCTCCGCCGCCGACCTGTACCCCGGCGCCGAGAAGACGGTGACCGTGCGCATCACCAACCCGAACGACTACCCCGTCATCGTCACCGGCATCTCGGCCGGCTCCTCCGACGCGGTCAAGGACTGCGCGGCCGACTCGGTGCGCAGCGACGCCCGCGACAACGCCCGCGGCATCGACCAGGTCGGCGACGCCGGCGCGGTGATCGAGCCCAACGATTCGGGTGTCTACGAGCTCACCACCCGCATGACCAACGACCCGTCGAACGCCTGCAAGAACCAGTCGTTCAACCTGCCCCTCACGGCGTCCCTCGCGTCCGCCGCCACGGCGCAGGACTTCTGAGCCCCACCGGCACCGCGGTCCCGAACCGGGACCGCGGGCTGGCCCGGCGGGTGCGGCCACACCGACCGCACTCCCCGGGCGAGCCCTGCCGCCACGACCCCGTTCCGACCCTCCGACCCGCTCCGAGGACCCGATGCCCCTCCCGACCCGCCGCCGACGCACCGAGAAGGCCCTCGTGGCGGTGGCCGTCGGCCTGTTGGCGGTGCTGTCGGGCGCCGGCGTGGCGTCGGCGTGGTGGACGTCCGCCGCCGTGGGAGACCTCGACGTATCCACCACCACCGTTCCGGCGCCGGCCGCGCCGGCCGCGTCGGTGTCCAGCCGTTCGATCGTCCTCAGCTGGCCCCCGGTCGCCATCGCCGGCGAGGTCCCCGCGTCGAGCTACTCGGTGAGTCGCACGTCGGCGGAGGGCACCGTGGACGTGGCCGCCTGCACCGGGACCGCCACCACCTGCACCGACACCGGAGCCCCGATCGGCACCAGCCGGTACCGGGTCACTGCCCGGTACCGGACGTGGACGAGCGATCCCGGCCCGGCGACCACGGTCAACGTCGGCGGCCCGGTGCTCACGCTGCCCTCGTCGGTCTCGAGCCTGCCGACCACGCTGACCGGGTCGCTGTCGGGCGCCGTGCCCCGCACCGCGCTCGCGTTCCGCCTGGACGACCCCGTCACCGGCACGGCCCTGTCGGGCACACCGGCCTCGGTCGGCTCCGGGCCCTCGACCGCGGTGTCGGTGGTCCTGCCGGCGGGCACCACGGACGGCACGCACACCGTCTACGCGATCGCCGGCGACGAGGTGACCGGGAGTGCCGTGACCGTCTCGGTCGGCGGCTCCCCCTCCGCCCTGACGTGGGTGAGCAACCGGGACGGTCGGGGCCGGCTCAGTGACGTGGTGCGCGTGACCTACTCGGCCGCGCTCTCCCTCGCGAGCCTCGCCCCCAACGACCCCGACGGGAACGTCGGCGTGCTTGTCACCGTGTCCGACAACCCCGTCGCCAACGGCAACGACCTGCTGCGCGTGACCGGCGCCTCGGGCAACGCCGTGGCCTTCGGCGAGATCGACCTCGGCTCGCGGAGCTTCGTCACCGGCACCACCACCTACGGCACGGCGTCGAAGCCGTCCACCCTCGTGTGGAACAGCACCTCACGCACCCTCACACTGACCCTGGGGACCGAGAGCGGCGCCAGCCCGCGCCGCGTCTCGTCGAGTGTCACCGCCACCTACCGGCCGGGCGCCGGCCTGCGCACCGCCGGCGGCGGGGCCGTGACCGGCGCGGTGACCGTCCGCTCCGTCGCCTTCTGACCGGCCTGCGCCGGGTCGCGGCGGCCCGGTACATTCGCGATGCGGGGGCGAGGGTCCTCCGGGGGAAGGTCGGTCGCAGTGCTGCGCAAGCTGCTGGCGGGGTCCATGGTGGTGTCGCTCGTGGCCGCGCTGGCCCTGGCGCTCGCGCCCCGGGCCGAGGCCTCCGGGGTCACCACCCACTCGTGGATGGCCACCGACGCCATCGCCCTCGTGGACGACCCCCAGTTGCAGGCACTTCTCGAGGCCCACGTCGACCAGGTCGCCGCGGGTGCGCACTTCCCCGACAGCGGGTACGCGAACTCCCAGAAGGGCTACGACCACACCTACGGCGAGGAGGCCCACTGGCCCCGGTTCTCCTACGCCTACCTCGACCAGATCCGTGACGACCCCGACTGCGGCGACCTCACCGACCCGAACGGGCCGTGCGCAGCACGCATCGCCCACGTCCTCGGCTCGATGGCCCACGGGTTGGGTGACGAGGTCTGGGACTGGTTGTTCGAGCCGAACGCCCCCGACCGTGGCGAGAGCTACATCCCCCCGGCGCTCGGCATGCAGGGGTTCGGCACGGGTGGCATCGAGCTCCAGATGGACATGATCGCCATCGAGGATCACGCTCGCCCCACCCAGCCCGCGCTCCCCTCATGGCCGGCCCAGGGTGACCTGCTCTCGGTGTTCCACGGCATCGGCCGCAACGACATCGTCGGCCAGGACCTGCTCAACGGGCAGGACAGCATGGCCTTCGTGCGCGACGGCGAGCGCTTCCTGACCAAGCACTTCCACGACCACATGACCGAGAACATGCCGTGGACGTCGGCCCACATGATCACCGCGCCCGGCGGCATCCGCTTCGCAGCCACCGCCATCGCCGCCGCCTACGAGAGCATGTGGGGCCGGCTGCTCGGCGACCAGCCGCCCACCGAGGTGTCCATCACCTACCCGGCCGACGGTCAGCAGGACGTGCCCCGCACCGGCTGGGACCGGGCATCGTTCCTCCCCGGGTCGTCCGCGGACCGAGGCGGGGCCGAGACCCGCATCGTCGCCGTGCTCAGCGGCAGCCTCCCCTACCGTCCCCTCGTGAGCTCCCCGGGCACCATCCCGTCCGAGCTGCCGCCCGGCGCCATGACCCTGACCGAAGCCGACACGGGGACGCCCGTCCCCCTCCGTGCGGGCTACCCCCGCATCGTGCCGTACAACCCGGAGGCCGGCGAGCACACCATCGCCATCCAGCCCGACGGCAACCTCGCCGCCTGCACCCGCTACCGGGTGTCGGTCACCGAGGACCTCATCGACGGCGCCGGCCAACCGGTCGTGCCCTACTCGTGGACCTTCCGCACCAAGGGGTGCCCCGGTGTGCGGGTGCGGCCCGACGCCCAGGTCCGCGTCGGCGACGACGGGGTGTGGATGGGGTGGGACGTGTACTCGGCGAACGGTGCCGACCAGAACCGGTCCACCACCGCACCCGTGGGCGGCACCGCCGAGTTCACCATGCGCTTCCGCAACGACGGCAACCGCACCGAGCGCTTCACCCTCAAGGGCCAGCAGCCGCTGGCCGGCTTCGGGGTCCGCTACTTCGATGCGGCAGGGACCGACATCACCCGGGGCGTGCGTCTCGGCACCTACCGGACGGCACGAATCGCACCCCGCGGTGAGGCCGTGGTGCGCATGAGGGTCGAGGTGCGGTCCAACGTCGCGCCCGGCGGCTCCATCACGCGACGCATCAAGGCCTTCTCCTCGGTCGATCGCCGGGTGAAGGACGCGGTCACCGCCACCGTCACCGAAGGCGCCGCTCCCGAGCTCGCGCCGGCACCAGGCTTCGAGCTCACCCCCGCCACCTACCAGGCGCTGGCCCCCTCGATCATCTGCGTCCTCGAGTAGCGCCGCCGTCGCCGGACGGCCCGGTGCCGCCGTCGGCCCCGTCGACCTCCTCGGCGGCGGGCGCGACGGCGCGCTCGGAGCGGAACTTCTCGTCGAGGCTCTGGGCGTCGTCGGGGTCGCCGACGCGACGGGTCACCGCCCAGCTGAGCGCGAGCTGCACGTCCTCGACGAACGACGGGGGGACCGCCGACGAGTCGATGGTCAGGTGGAGCAGGAGCCCGTCGCGCAGCGCGTTGAACAGCAGGCCGATGCTCTCGTAGGTGAACGGGGGCCGGGGCTCGATGCCCCATTGGTCGCCGATCGCCTTGTACCCGGCGGCGGTGTTGGCGTCGTTGGTCCGGTACAGGGAACGGAGGCGGTCGGCCACCTTCTCGTCCTGGGCATGGAACGCCCAGAGCACCATGCGCGCCACCTGCACGGGGTCCTCGGCGTGGAGGCGGAACGTCTCCCCGACCCGCTCGCGCACCTCGCTCGCCGGGTCCTCCCGCAGGGGCGGCATCCGCTCCGCCAGGCGGGCGAGGCGTTCGGACGACGAGCTCACCGACGGATCGGTGACGTAGTCGATGAAGTCGTCGAGGTACTCGGACTGCGAGGCCCAGTTGAGGTAGAAGGTCTGGCGGTGCAGCCCGGCCCGCTCGGCGACCGCCCCCGTCGTGAGGACCCGGCTGAGGTCGCCCCGGCTCGACTCCGCCAGCAGGTCGGCACCCGCTTCGAGCAGACGCCGGCGGCTGTCCTTGCCGCGCCCCCCGCTCGCATTGGCGTCGTGATCGATCATCCGGGGTCGATCACCCGTGTGGCCTTCGTGGCATGGGGTACGACATCCAAGCGATCGACCTCGTCGGTGGGGGCATGCCAAGAGATCAGCGCACCGATTCTGACACGGCCGAACAAGCGGCAATGACAATGTCACTTGTTCGCTAGACAGAGGTGTACAGTCACCGCCCATGGCGAGCATCAAAGCAACCAACCGCACCATGTCCGATTCGCACAAGGCCGCTCTCGCCGAGGGGCGTGCGCAGGGACGCGCCGTGCGCCTGTATCTCGAAGCGCTCGAGACCTCGAAGCCCAAGCGAGGCCGCAAGCGCACCCGTGACTCGGTGGCCAAGCGCCTTGCCGTGGTGGAGCAGCAGCTCGAGTCGGCCGACCCGGTGAAGCGCCTCCAGCTGAGCCAGGAGCGTCTCGACCTCCAGGCCGAGCTGGCCACCGAGGAGGAGACCGTGGACCTCGCCGGGATCGAGGCCGAGTTCGTCGCCGCGGCCAAGCCCTACAGCGACCGCAAGGGCATCACCTACGCGGCGTGGCGCGAGATCGGTGTGCCCGCAGCGACCCTCAAGGCCGCCGGCATCACCCGAAGCAGCAAGTAACGCGCCTGGCCGGCGGCGGCGGGGTCGACCGCCGTCGGCCCGCCGCCGGGCGATCCCGCGTCGATCGGTAGGTTGAGCGCCATGGCTCCCGCCGACGCCCCGCGAACGGTCGAGCACGAGCGTCTGGCCGCAGTCGACGCCCCGGAGGGCGACCTCTTCGAGGCCAGCGAGTGGTACGAGTGGGGCCCGTACCTGTCGGAGCGCTCGTGGGGGACGGTGCGCGAGGACTACAGCGCGGACGGCGACGCGTGGGGCTCGTTCCCCCACGACCACGCCCGGTCCCGCGCCTACCGCTGGAACGAGGACGGCCTCGCCGGCCTCTCCGACCTGCGCCAGCGACTCTGCCTCTCGCTCGCCCTGTGGAACGGGGTCGACCCCATCCTCAAAGAGCGCATCTTCGGCCTCACCGGCCCGGAAGGAAACCACGGCGAGGACGCCAAGGAGTACTGGTGGTACCTCGACGCGCTGCCGAGCCACGCCTGGCTGCGCTGGCGGTACCACTATCCCCAACGCCCGTTCCCCTACGGCGACCTCGTCGAGGAGAACGGCCGGCGGGGGTTCCACGATCCCGAGTACGAGTTGCTCGACACCGGCGTGTTCGACGACGACCGCTACTGGTCGGTGGAGGTGACCTACGCCAAGGCCGACGCCACCGACATCGCGATGCGGATCGTGGCCACCAACCACGGGCCCGACCCCGCGGAGCTCCACGTCCTGCCCACGCTGTGGTTCCGCAACACCTGGGCGTGGGGCGACGACGACCCCGTCGCCCCGACGCTCCAGGTCGACGGCTCGGCCATCCGCGCCGACCACCCCACCCTCGGCCCCTACGCCCTGCTCGCCGACGGGGGTCCCGACGGCGAGCCCCCGACGGCGCTTTTCTGCGACAACGAGACCAACACCGCTCGGCTCTTCGCCACGCCGTCCACCTCCGCCTTCCCCAAGGACGCCATCAACGACCACGTGGTCGACGGCGCGGCCACCGTCAACCCCGACCAGGTCGGCACAAAGGCGGCCTGGTGGTACCGGGTGGCGGCCAGGCCCAGAGAGACCGTCGAGCTGCGCCTGCGCCTGCGGGCCCTCGACGGCGACGCCAACGGCCCCGACGCGTCGGCGCCGGACTGGGCGGGCGCCGACTTCGACCGGGTGCTCGCCGACCGCGAGCGCGAGGCCGACGAGTACCACGCCGCACTGCTCCCGGCCGAGGCGTCGCCCGAGGTGGCCGCCATCGCCCGCCAGTTGGCCGCCGGCCTGGTGTGGACCAAGCAGTACTACCCCTACCGGGTGGCCCGCTGGCTCGACGGCGATCCCGGCCAGCCCCCGCCACCTCCCGAACGCGCGGCGGGCCGCAACGCCGCGTGGCGGCACCTCGACGCCGACGACGTGCTGGCCATGCCCGACGCCTGGGAGTACCCGTGGTTCGCGGCCTGGGACCTCGCCTTCCACGCGGTTCCGTGGGCCCATCTCGATCCGGCGTTCGCGAAGTACCAGCTGCTGGTCCTGCTGCGTGAGTGGTTCCTGCACCCCAACGGTGCGCTGCCCGCCTACGAGTGGAGCTTCGACGACGTCAACCCGCCGGTCCACGCCTTCGCCGCGCTCCGGGTGTTCCACATCGACGGCGACCGGGACCTCGACTTCATCGAGCGCGCCTTCCACAAGCTCTCGCTCAACTTCATGTGGTGGCTGAACCGCCAGGACGCCGACGGCAACAACCTCTTCGGTGGGGGGTTCCTCGGCCTCGACAACATCAGCCCGATCGATCGTTCCCACCTCCCCGAGGGGGCCACCCTCGAGCAGGCGGACGGCTCGGCATGGATGGCCTTCAACACCCTCAACCTGCTCGCCATGGCCGTCCACCTCGCTCAGCAGGACCCGGTCTACGACGACCTCGTCATCACGTACTTCGAGCGGTTCGCCGCCATCGCCCGGGCCATCAACCGATCGGGCATCTACGACGCCGACCGGGGCTTCTTCTACGACCGCATGCTCACCCCCGACGGCGACGAGCAGGTGGGGGTCGAGAGCATCGGTGGGGCCGTGCCCCTGTTCTCGTCCGCCGCGGTGCACGGCTCGTTGGCCCGGGGGCGACCCGCGATCGCCCGCCGACTGGCCCGCATCTTCGAGCGCGAGCGGGAGGACCCGTCCGAGCTGGTGGCCCTCGGACGGGTGCGCGGCGAGGGCGACGAGACGAGCGTCCTGATCAGCGTGGTCGACCCCGAGCAGCTGCGCCGCTCGCTGGCCGTCCTGTTCGACGAGGGCACCTTCCTGTCGCCGTACGGCCTGCGCTCGCTGTCCAAGCGCTACGAGGACAACCCGTACGTGGTGCGGGTCGACGGCGCCGAGTACGCCGTCGACTACGAGCCCGCCGAGTCCACCACGCCGATGTACGGCGGCAACTCCAACTGGCGCGGGCCCGTGTGGTTCCCCATGAACTACCTGGTCATCCGCTCGCTCGTGCGCTTCCACGACTTCCTCGGCGAGGAGTTCACCGTCGAGTACCCGACCGGCTCGGGCGTCCAGCGCAGCCTGCGCGACGTGGCCCAGGACCTCACCGACCGGCTGACCGACCTGTTCCGCCGGGGGGCCGACGGGCGGCGCCCCGTCTTCGGCGGCGTCGACCGTCTGCAAGACGACCCGGCGTGGGACCACCTGCTGTTCTTCGAGTACTTCCACGGCGACGACGGCGCCGGACTCGGCGCCTCCCACCAGACCGGTTGGACCGCGCTGCTGCTCGACCTGCTCCTCGACCCGCCGCGGTCGGCCGTGCCGCTCGACCTCCTCGCCTTCGGCCTCGAGGGCTGAGGTGGGACCGCCCGCCGGCGCCCGCCGGCGCTTCCCCGTGCTGTTTCAGCTGAACGCCCGCACCTTCGTCCGCTCGCTGGGCCCCGACGCCACGCTCGACGCGATCGACGACGAGGTCCTCGACCGTGTCCTGCCCCCCCAGGTCGACTGGCTGTACCTCCTCGGGGTCTGGCAGACCGGGGCGGCGAGCGCCGAGGTCTCCCGGTCCGTGCCCGAGGTGCGGGCCGAGTGCGCCGCCACCTTGCCCGACCTCGTCGACGCCGACATCTGCGGGTCCTGCTTCGCGGTCACCGGCTACCGGGTGCACGACCGCCTCGGCGGCGACGCCGCGCTGGCGCGCCTGCGCGCCCGGCTCGCCGCACGTGGCGTCGCCCTCATGCTCGACTTCGTCCCCAACCACACCGCCCTCGACCACCCCTGGGTGGCGCTGCACCCCGAGCGTTTCGTGACGGGGACCGAGGAGGACCTCGCCGCCAACCCCGCCAACTGGACGCGCCTCACCACCGGGGGCACCGAGCGCATCGTCGCCCACGGGCGCGACCCCTACTTCCCGGGATGGACCGACACCCTCCAGCTCGACTACTCGTCGACGGCCCTCCATGCCGCAATGCGCGAGCAGCTCCTCATGGCCGCGTCGCACGGCGACGGCCTGCGCTGCGACATGGCCATGCTGTTGTTGTCCGACGTCTTCGAGCGCACCTGGGGGCGACCCGCCGACCCCTTCTGGCCCGGGGCCATCGACGCGGTGCGCGGCCGCCACCCCGGCTTCACCTTCATGGCGGAGGTCTACTGGGGCCGCGAGCCCGATCTCCGGGCCCAGGGCTTCGACCTCACCTACGACAAGACGCTGTACGACCGGCTGGTCGCCGATCCCCGAGCGGTCGGCGACCACCTCCGCGGCGACGGCGCCGGCCAGGCCGGGGCGGCACGGTTCCTCGAGAACCACGACGAGCCGCGCGCCGCCACCGTGTTCGGCACAGGCGACCGCCACCGAGCAGCGGCCGTCGCCACCCACCTCGTTCCGGGGCTGCGCTTCCTCCAGCACGGCCAGCGCGAGGGCTGGACCGTCCACGTGCCCATGCACCTCTGCCGGGCGCCGGTGGAGCCGGACCAGCCCGAGCTGACCGCCTTCTACGACGCGTTGCTCGCCGTCCTCGGCGACCCCTTGGTGCACGAGGGCGCATGGACGCTCCTCGCCCCCACCGAGGCCTGGGCGGGCAACCCCAGCCACCACGACCTGCTCGCCTTCGGATGGAGCGCGGCGGGCAACGACACCCTCGGCCTGCTCGCCGC
The DNA here is from genome assembly GCA_016794585.1 of Acidimicrobiales bacterium. Taxonomy (NCBI): domain Bacteria; kingdom Bacillati; phylum Actinomycetota; class Acidimicrobiia; order Acidimicrobiales; species Acidimicrobiales bacterium. Next base: position 145,823 of record JAEUJM010000009.1, on the reverse strand, counting down.
CGTGAACCTGTCCGACCACTGGGCGCAGGCGTACGTGCCGCTCCCCCACCCCGAGCTGCGCGGGACGTCCGTCGTGCTCGACGACCGCCTCGGCCCTGCCCGCTACGCGCGCTCGGGCGACGACCTGTGCGATCGGGGCCTGTACCTCGACGTCGGCCCGTGGGCCCACCACGTCTTCGCCGTCACCACTTCCGACTGACCACCCCCCGACGTGCGATCAGTCGACGGCGACGGGCGTGCCGTCGGGCGGCTCGCCCTCGGGCGGGGCGATGGTGACCACCGTCGAGTAGCACATCTCGTCCTCGGTGCCCTCGGCCCAGGTGACGTAGCGCGGCTCGGCGGCCGGGTCGACCAGGTTCCGGTCCCAGCTGCACTCGACCCGGATCACGTCGTCCTCGTCGAGCACGATCCGGTCGGCCGGGTGGTAGTTGAACTGCCAGTCGAAGTCCCACCGGGGGATGTCGAGCAGCACCTGCTCGTCGGCCGCGCCGGGGTTGAGGGTCATCCGGAACGACGCCCCGAGCTCGTGCTCGTGGCCGAGCACCGACAGGATCTCGCCGGTGCGGCGCACGGGGTGGTCGCACGAAGACCGGGCGATGCTGCCGTCGAGCACGGCGAGCTCCTCGACCGTGGTCCCACACTCGAAGTGGAGGCCATCGGCGATGCTCCTCGCCCCGCCGTAGAGCGCGTCGAGCTCGTCCAGCGCCGCGTCCCGGTCGCACAGGGGCCCGGACTCGGTGGGGCCGCAGGGGATCTCGGCGGGGGCGAGGTAGGTGGTGACTTCCGCCGCGGCGTACGCCTCCGGGTCGGTGCGGTCGAGCTGGAGGACGAGGCTCGACCGGTCGGGCGGCGCGGCGTGGCCGAAGTGGTAGTGGATCTGGGTGACGAAGAACTCGCCCGCCTCGAGGGGCATGGCCACGCCTTCGGGCAGCAGGCTGGCGGGCTGGCCGGGCGCCCACCCCATGACGAGGCGGGGACCGCCGCGGGTGGGCGAGGACGCCCCCACACCACCGAAGCACTGGTAGCCCGTGCCCGGGTCGGCCTCGTCGAGCGCCTCGACGTCCGCCCGCGCATCGGGCGCCATCCGGTACACGAGCGCGTGGTGGACGAACTCGGTCTGGTCGGGGACGAACTCGTAGCCCGTGACGGCCACGTCCTCGTCGAGCTGCGGATCCATCACGATGCAGCGGTAGTCGTTGGCCAGCGCGGTCGAGCCCTGGTACGGCTCGTCGGCACGGAGGCGGGCGTCGACACGAGCATGCAGCCGGTCCTCGGCGGGCGCCTCGACCGGGGCCGTCTCCTCGACGTCGAGGGGGGCGCCGGCATCGGCCCACGCCGCGATGGCGTCGATCTGCTCTCGGGTGAGGCGGGCGGAGTGGTCGAACTCGACGCTGCGACGCGACGCGGGCCAGGGCGGCATGTAGCGGGACCGCACCGAGAGGGCGAGGCCGCTGGCCACCTCCTGGGCGTCGGCGGCGGTCTCGAGCTTCCACACCGCCGATCCGGCCTCGCCGGGCTGGTGGCACGACGCACAGGACTGCTCGAGGATGGGCTGCACCACGCCGGCGAACGAGGGTGCGTCGGCGGGGTCGGCCGGCTCGTCGCCCTCCGCGACCGGCGCGGTGGCGACGGCGGCTGGGTCGGGCAGCTCGGTGGCGTCGACCGCGGTGAGGGCGAAGGTCAGCTCCACCTCGTCGCCGCTCTCGACGAAGCCCGCCATGCGGATGGGGCCGATGCCGAAGTCGGACAGGAGCACGGTGGTGGCGGCGTCGATGCGCAGCTCGTCGCCTTCGAGGGTGACCGTGGCCGGGACCGTGACGGGGACGGTCACGTCCTTCACGGTCAGCTCGCCCGACAACTCGACCTCCTCGGCGCGCCCGTCCACGACCTCGTCGGGCAGCCCCTCGACCCCCGTGGTGCGCAGGGTGGCCAAGGGGTATTCGTCGGACTGGAGGTAGTCGTGGCGCAGGCGGCGGTCGCGGAGCTCCTCGTCGGAGGTGAGCTGCTCGACGTTGACCACGAGCTCGCCCACCCGGGTGCGCGACGCGTCCTGGTGGTCGACCCGGATGTCGCCGGCGACACCCTTGGTGGTGCCGGTGGCGTGGTGGGTGACCCCGGCGAGCCGCTCCTCGACGCGGTAGGACACCTCGGAGCGGGTGGCGTCGATGCGGTACACGACCTGGCCCGGCCGGCGCACCTCGAGCCGCGGGGCGTCGGGCACGGCGTAGGAGACCACGGCGGCGTCGACCTGGAAGGTGCTCAGGTAGAGCCAGGTCCCCCCGGCGACCACCGCGACGAGGACGAACGCGCTCACGAGCAGCACCGGGTGCGCCCAGAGCCTCCGCCCCAACCTCGCCATCCGTGCCCCCTCGTGCTGCCCCGTGCCGGTCGGGGACACGGTAGCCGGGTCGCTGCTGGGGCCCGAGGCCCCAGAGCCGCGGTGGCCGACGCAACCACCGCTCTGCCAGCGTGGAGACTGTGACGATGGCGGCCGACGATCCTCGTGGCGCGGTAGCCGCCCCCGAAAGGGAGCGACCACCGGCGGCGACGGCCGTCGGCGCGCCACCGCGGCGCTCGACGCCCTACGTCCCCGCCCTCGACGGCCTCCGTGGCCTCGCGGTGGCCGCCGTGCTCCTCTTCCACGGCGGGTTCGACTGGGCCACGGGCGGGTTCCTCGGCGTCAGCACCTTCTTCACCCTGTCGGGATTCCTCATCACGACCCTGCTACTCGCCGAGCACGACCGGAGTGGGCAGGTGGGCCTCCGCGGGTTCTGGTCCCGTCGCTTCCGCCGCCTGCTGCCCGCGTCGCTGCTCTGCCTGGCCGGGGTCGTGGCCTTCGGCGCCTTCGTGGCCACGAGCGCCCAGCTCGAGACCCTCCGGGTCGAGGTGCTGGCTGCGCTCGCCCAGGTGGCCAACTGGCAGCTGATCGCCTCGGGGACGAGCTACGCCGACATCTTCACCGCCCCGTCCCCCGTCCAGCACTTCTGGTCGCTGGCCATCGAGGAGCAGTTCTACCTCCTCTTCCCCCTCGCGATGGCCGGCCTGTTCGCCCTCGGCCGACGGCTCGGCAACCCTCGGCGGACGGTGACCGTCGGCCTCGGGGTGGCGCTGGCCGGATCGCTGCTCGCCACCCTCCTCCTCCAGGGCGCCGCCATCGACCGGATCTACTACGGCACCGACACCCGGGCCGCGGAGCTCACCGTGGGCGCGCTCTTGGCCGTCGCCCTCCACCGTCGGCGGGTCGACCGGGCCCTCGCCTCCCTGCTCGCCTGGATCGGCCTGGCTGCCCTCGGGGTCACCGTCCTCGCGTGGTCCGTGGTGCGCCTCGACGACGCCTGGCTCTACCAGGGTGGCCTTGCCGCGTTCGCCCTCGTGTCGGCTGCGGTCATCGCGGGCGCCCTCCAGGACCAGGGCCCCCTCCGGGCCGCGCTGGCCTGGGAGCCGCTCCGGCGACTCGGTCTCATCTCCTACGGCGTCTACCTCTTCCACTGGCCGATCTTCCTGTGGCTCACCCCCGAGCGAACGGGTCTCGGGCAGTGGCCGCTGTTCGGCCTGCGGGTGGCAGTGACCCTCGGCGTGGCCATCGGCTCCTACTTCCTGCTCGAGCGCCCGGTACGGGCTCGCAGGGTGCTCACCGGCCACCAGCCGCTCGTGCTGGCGCCGCTGGCGATGGCGGTCATCGTGGTGGGCACGCTGGCGGTGACCGTCCCCGACCCGGACGCCGACCCCACCTTCGCGGAGGCCCAGGCGCTGCTGGAGTCGGGCGACTTCGGCGACGCCCCCGTCGGCGACATCACCGCCACCACCGCGCCGCCCGATCTCGCCGCCGCAGGGCAGCCCGAGATCGCCATCTACGGCGACTCCACCGCGCTGCGCATCGGCCTCGGCTTCGGCGGCTGGGTCCAGGCCACCGGCCTCGCCCGGGGCGAGGGCGGGTACACCGAGCTCGGCTGCGGGCTGATGCCGAGCGACCTGTTCACCCACTTCCGCTACGACGGGGAGGCCGACGCCCCCGACGTGTGCCCGCAGGTCGACGGGGTCTGGACCGACGACATCGCCACCACCGACCCCGACATCGCCGTCGTGATGGTCGGCCCCTGGGAGGTGGCCGACTGGTACGACGACGAGCGGGACGAGTGGCGCCACATCGGACAGCCCGACTTCGACGAGCTGCTGCTCGGGCGCATCAACACGGCAGTCGACGTCCTGTCGGCGGGCGGCGCCGAGGTGTACTGGCTGACGAGCCCACGCATCGTGGTGGGCATGCAGGACGGGGTGGCGCCCACCTACCAGCGTCCGGCGTCGAACCCGCTGCGCATGGCCCGCTTCAACGCCCTCGTCGCCCAAGTGGCCGCCGAGCGGCCCGACGACCTCGAGGTGATCGACCTGGCCGGCTACCTGCGCACCACGCCCGGCGGCGAGCTCGACCCCGCCCTGCGACCGGACGGCATCCACTTCACCTGGGACGCCGCCACCCAGGTGAGCAGCGACTGGCTCGGGCCCGAGATCCTCCGTCGCTACCTCGCCGGCGGAGCACCGGCGGCGGCCACCTCGACCACGACGGCCACCTCGGCCACGACGCCTGTCCCGGGCCCGCCCGAGCCCGGGGCCACGGCGCCCGCATCCGGCTGAGGGGCCCAACCGGTCAACGCCGGGCCCCTCCGGGCCGATGAGGGAAGGATGACCCTGCTCACGGCGACGCTGCTCGTCGCCGCCGTGCTGAGCGTGTTCGTGCTCGCCGGCCACCTGCGCCGCGAGCCGGAGGCGATCCCCCGGAAGCGGCGCCGGTCGACGCCACCTCCCCGCCTCCCCGGGGACGGCGACACCCCCCTGCGGCTGCTCCAGGAGCGACAGGCCCGCGACGAGTACGCGCAGCAGCGGGTCGATCGCTTCCGGGCCGACCGGGACGAGGCCGACCGCCGGGTGCGGGAGTGGGCGGCCCACGTCGCCCGATCGCGCAAGGCCGAGTGGTACGGCTACGAGGCCACCACGGGGCTCATCGAGGTCGAGCTGGGGCGCGAGGCCATGGCCGTCGCCCGCGACCAGCTCCGCCACGGCGCCACCGTCGATCAGGCCGTCCGCCACGCCATCGCCGTGGTGGAGGAGCTGACCGTCGACGTGGTGCAGCGGGTCGGCCTGATCATCGACGAGTGGACGCCGGCGCCCGTCCCCGAGGACGCCCGCCGGGCCGACCGCCGCCGGCGCATCGAGCGCCTGCGGGCGAAGGCCGCGTCGACCACGTTCCCGGAGGAGGCCGCCAGCTTCCGGGCCAAGGCCGACCAGCTCGCCGCCCGCTACGGCATCCCCGCCTGAGGACGGGCCTCGCCGCGTCGCTCCCCGCACTCCGTGACCAGGATGACGTCGCCAGGAGCGTCTCACTGGGACAGAGCGACCGGCGCCACCACCGCTGGCGGCGTCAGCGGATGCGGGCGGTCCAGGTGGTCTGATCGGTGGGCATGCCGGCGCCGAAGTCGAGGCGCAGGCGGAACCGGCAGCCGTCGTCGCTGCGGGTCTCGCAGCGGTAGTCGGCCGGGAGCGGCAGCCGGACGGTCACCGTCCGGCCGTTGTAGGCGGCGTTGGTCAGGCCCGTCAGCGTGCACGTCGCGCTGGTGGTGACCTCCGGCGTCGGGGTGTCGCGGGTGAAGCTGCAGGCCGGGAGCGGCGAACCGGTGCGGTCCGGGGGCGGCACGACGGTGAGAGAGGCGTTGGCCCCGTCGGCCACGTCGAAGAGCTCGACCTCGAGGGTGCGTCCGGCGTGCCTGCTGGGGACGCGGGCCAACGAGAACCCGCTGGTCGTGCCCGCACCGGCCTGGTTCACGTAGATGGGGAAGCGTCCGTCGGCGGCGACCTGGATCCCGGCGGCGAAGTCGTCCGACCCCGGGTCGCCCGCGCCCGCGCGCACGGCGTACTTGTTGTACCCCCCGGTCGCGACCGCGGGGTCGTGGCGGGAGAGGCTCGTCGGCGGGTCCGACTGATCGGCGGTCGTGGTCACCTGGAGGAGGTAGTCACCGGCGACGACTTCGGCCGCCGGCACCTCGCAGACGTCGGTCCAGCGCCGGAAGTGGTCGACGAAGCGGAGGTGCTCGGGGCCGATGGGCCCGTCCTTGTACCCATCGGCCTGATTGAGCAGTGCGTAGACCGACTCGTCGTAGGCCCCGAACGTCACCGCGCAGACCACCGGGTTGTCGAGGGGGATCTCGGGGGTGCCGTCGGGTGCCCGCACGAGGTAGGTGGTCTCGACGTCTGTCCCGCCGTAGTCACCGTCGGCCACGCACCACTGGTTGTTGCCGGCGGCGTACCTCGTGGCCGCGTCCGGCGGGGCGCCCTGGGCCACCAGGGTCGCGGCCCGCGTCGTCCAGGTCGATCCAGGAGTCGGCAGGTTCATCCCGGTCGAGCAGGTGTTGCCCACGTCGAGGAAGGACGGGTCGAACACCTGGACATGGAGGTCGTCGGCGGTGGCGGCTTCGTCGACCGAGATCCGGTACAGGTAGCCCTCCTCGGCGTAGTCGAGGTTCGTCCCGCCGGCGCAGCCGCTGTAGGCGCCGGTGCAGTCGCCCGCGGTGTACCGGTCCCCGTTGACCTTCGTCGAGTCCGGTCCCGCCACGTTGAGCCAGAAGTGCGGGCGCTCGTAGCCAGGGACCGCCCACTGCTCGGGGTCGTTGCCGACGGTGTTGCCCGTGCCGCCCATGGCCAGCGGGACGTCGGGCCTGGTGATGGCGGCGTCGGCGGTCGCGGCCCCGCCGGCGGTGACCTCGATCACGTCGGCGCTGGCGTAGTCCGCCTTGTCGTCGACGTACTCCTGGGCCCTGCCGCCGGACGGATCGACGAGGGTGACGCGGTACGGGCCCGGCACGAGGCCGTCGATCCGGTAGGCGCCGTCGGCGCCCGTGGCGGCGCCGCCGGCCACCCCCGTGGGCCCGATGGCGAAGGCCCAGGCGCCGACCACCGGGGTCCCCGCCGGGTCGTCGGTGACCGCCCCGGCGATCGAGCCGCGGGTGGGAGCCAGCGCGGCGTCGGCGGTCGCCGGCGCCGTGACCGGGTCCGCCTCGTCGAGAGCCGTGTTCGGACGACCGTCGTACCACTCGGCTCCGTGCCCACCCGTCGGGTCGACGAAGACCAGGAAGTGCGCGCCGGCGGGGAGACCCAGCTCGTACCGGCCGGCGTCGTCTGCGGTGGTGGCCCGGGCGAGGCGGAAGTCGGCGGCCCGCAGCGCCAGGACGACCGCGCCGGCCACGGGACGGCCGCCGCCCGCTTCGGTCACCGTGCCGGCGACGGTCCCCGCGGACTCCAGCACGGCCTGGGCCGGGAGGACCCCGTCGACCGACGTGCGCTCACCGGCCGTGACCGCCACCGGCGTGGCGCCTGGCACGGAGGGCGAGCCCGCGTGGAAGCGCACCTCGTGACCGCCCGCCAGGTCCGCGAACCCGACGAGGTGCTCACCCGGCCCGATCCCGGCGACCTCGTAGTGGCCCGCGGCGTCGGCCGCGACCACCCGTTCCACCGTCCCGCCCCGCTCGAGCACCAGGGCCAGCGCCCCGCCGAGGGGCCCGGCGCCGCCGGTCACCGTGCCGCCGACCGTCCCTCGTGACGGCGCCATCACCACGTCGGCGGTGCCCATCGCGTGGGGGACGACCACCCGGAGGGCGGGCGCGGTGGCGACGGCCGCCGCGTGCCCGCCGGCGGGGTCGAGCAGGTAGAGGAAGTACTCCCCGGGCTCGAGCTCGACCCGGTAGCGGCCCTGGTCGTCGGCCACCGTGCCCCCTTCGAGGCGGTAGTCGCTGGAGCGCAGCACCGCGACGAACGCGCCGGGCACCGGATCGCCGGACCGCGAGTCGCGCACCGTCCCCTCGAGGCCGCTCGGCGTGTCCAGCACGCTGACGGTGACGGGGTCCGCTGCAGTCGGGTCCGGGGTCTGGGCGCTCGTGGCCGTCGGCGCGAGCGTGAGGGGCCCGAGGTCGGCCTCGCCCAGCAGGCGGGTGCAGTCGACCGTCACCGCGGCGCGCAGGGCCAGGTCCCCGGCGGGACCGGAGCACCCGGGGGCGGCGGGCAGGTCGATGACGACATCGGTCAGGGCGACACCGCCGGTGTTGCGGACGGTGACGTCGACGGCGACCTCCTCGCCGATGGTCGCCTCGGCGGGGTCGACAGAGACCGCGACGGCGAGCTCGGCGATGGGTTCGGAGCCGAGGTCCACCGGACCCACCGATCCAGGGGTCTCGTCGTCGCCGATGTCCTCCAGGTTCCCGGAGCCGAGGATCCCAGACGCACCCTGACCCCAACAGCGCACCGAACCGTCGTCGAGCACCGCACAGGTGTGCTGTTGGCCCCCGTCGACCGTCACCGCCGTCCGGCCGGTGCCGAGGTCGACCGGCCCCGCCGCCGCCGGGGTCTCGTCGTCGCCGACGGTGGCGGTCGTGCCGTAGCCCAGCTGCCCGCGGTCGCTCAGCCCCCAGCAGCGCATCGAGCCGTCGTCGAGCACTGCGCACGTGTGCCAGCCGCCGGCACCGATCGCGACGGCGGTCCGGCCGGCGCCGAGCTCGACCGGCGGGAAGGACCCCGGCGTCTCGTCGTCGCCGATCACCCCGTCGCCGGCGCCGGCGCCGTCGCCCAACAAGCCGTCCTGCCCCACACCCCAGCAGCGCACCGAGCCGTCGTCGAGGAGGGCGCAGGTGGTGTGGTAACTGGCCGCGAGGGCAACAGCCGTCCGCCCCGGGCCGAGGTCGACCGGAGGAACGGCGGCAGGCGTCTCATCGTCGCCGATGGCGATCCCGGTCCCGAGGCCGTTCTCCCCATGGGCGCCCGCACCCCAGCAACGGACCGAGCCGTCGTCCAGCAGCGCACACGTGTGGGCGAGACCGACGGCGACCGCCGTCGCCGTGCGCCCCGGACCGAGATCGACCGGAGGCACCGACGCCACGGCCTCGTCGTCGCCGATGGTGTCGGTGGTCCCGAGGCCCAGGTCCCCCGAGCGGGACCGTCCCCAGCAGCGGAGGTCACCGTCGACGAGTACGGCGCAGGAGTGGTCGTACCCGGCGTCCACCGACCCGGCAGCCACACCCCCGAGATCGACCGGCGGCGCCGTCGCCGGATCACCCTGCTCGGGAGCGGTGCTGTTGCCGAGCTTGCCGTCCTCGTCCTGACCCCAGCAGCGCACCGACCCGTCGTCGACCACGGCGCAGGTGTGCGACAGACCGGCGCCGAGGGAGACGACCCGCCGGCCCGCGCCCAGGTCGATCGGGCCCACCTCTGCGGGCACCTCGTCGTCGCCGACCGAGCCGTTGTGGCCGGGATACCCGAGCGACAAGAGGTCCGCGCCCCAGCAACGTGTGGAGTCGTCCTCCATCAGCGCGCAGGAGTGGAAGCCACCGGTCACCACCGACTCGGCCCGCAGCGCGGGCACCGTCGCCGCTGCAGGGTGCGGCACGACGACAGCGGCCAACGAGACGACGAGCACCATGGCCAGCGCCGCCCAGCCCCATCGACCCTGCGCGCGATGACCCACGATCCATCCATCGGCCTGGAACCAACGACATTGGAGGAAATACCTCCCCGGATTCGGGGGGCTATTTCCTCCAAAGAAGGGGGGATCGCGGGACGGGGCGGTAGGGCGGCGGCGGCGGGTGCGCTAGGAAGGGGCCATGGTCTCCGAGACGTTCGACGCAGCGGCCTGGCGTGAGGTCGAGGGCTTCGACTTCACCGACATCACCTACCACCGGGCCGTCGACCAGGGCCCGAGCGGCCCCACGGAGCGGGAAGGGGGCCCGAGCGGCCCCACGGAGCGGGAAGAGGGCCCGAGCGGCCCCACGGAGCGGATGGCGGGCACGGTGCGGATCGCCTTCGGCCGACCCGAGGTGCGCAACGCCTTCCGGCCCCACACGGTCGACGAGCTCTACCGCGCCCTCGACCACGCCCGCATGAGCCCCGACGTGGGCTGCGTGCTGCTCACGGGCAACGGGCCCTCGCCCAAGGACGGGGTGTGGGCGTTCTGCTCGGGCGGCGACCAGCGCATCCGCGGGCGGGACGGCTACCGCTACGCCGACGGCGAGACCGCCGACACCATCGACCCGGCCCAGTCGGGGCGCCTCCACATCCTCGAGGTGCAGCGTCTCATCCGCTTCATGCCCAAGGTGGTGATCTGCCTCGTCAACGGGTGGGCTGCGGGCGGAGGCCACAGCCTGCACGTCGTCTGCGACCTCAGCCTGGCCAGCCGCCAGCACGCCCGCTTCAAGCAGACCGACGCCGACGTGGGCAGCTTCGACGGCGGCTTCGGCTCGGCCTACCTGGCCCGCCAGGTGGGCCAGAAGTTCGCCCGCGAGATCTTCTTCCTCGGCCAGGAGTACTCGGCCGAGGACGCCTACCGCATGGGGGCGGTCAACGCCGTCGTCGACCACGACGAGCTCGAGGCCGAGGGCCTTCGCTGGGCGTCGCTGGTCAATGCCAAGAGCCCCACGGCCCAGCGCATGCTCAAGTTCTCGTTCAACCTCATCGACGACGGCCTGGTGGGCCAGCAGGTGTTCGCCGGCGAGGCCACCCGCCTCGCGTACATGACCGACGAGGCCGTCGAGGGCCGTGACGCCTTCCTCGAGCGCCGGCCGCCGGACTGGTCGCCTTTCCCGTACCACTTCTGAGCCACGCCGGCGCCGGGCACCGGTGCCGACCCGCTGCGAGTCGTGCTCAGCCCTGGTCGGAGGTGACCGCCGGCGCCTCGTCGGCGCCCTTCTGGATGGGGTCGGGCCGGAACCGGAACCAGGCCCACAGCACCACCGAGGCCACGAGGAAGACGACGAACAGCGTCATCATCTGGAGGAACGTGGTGGTGGTGAGCCCGCCCCAGCGGCCGGCACTGGGGTGGAGCAGGAACGACACGAGCAGGAACACCGCCACGCCGTAGATCGCGATCCAGGCCGGCCAACTCCACCGTTGGACGATCTTGCCGTAGAGGGCCTCGAGGGGCGCGTACCCGAAGACCACCACCTGCAGGCACGAGATCCACAGGGTGGCGAGGAACGCGTCGCCGAACAGCACCCACAGGCTCGGGGACGCCCCCTGCACCTCGTCCACCAACGGCAGCCACAGCAGCCAGGCGCCGAGGGAGGTGGCGAGGAGCAGCACCGCGGCCATCACGAGGCTGCGGGCGTTGTCCTCCTCCCCCACGTCGTCGGCGAGGAGCAGCCCGCAGGTGATGCCGAAGACGTACCCCGGACGGAACTCCGCCAGCCGGGAGACCACGACGAAGATGGCGCCGAGGATCAACACCAGCGGGAAGAGCCGGAGGTGGTGCTCGCGGCGCCGACCGGCACGGCGGTCGAGGTACGGGATGCGGGCGAGCTCGAGCACGAGGGTGATGGTGACGAAGGCGAGTGCCAGCGCCGAGAAGAGGACCATCGAGGTGGCGTTGAGGCCGAAGCTGGGGTCGAGCTGGCTGGCGATGGCGGCGCCGACGAGGGCGAAGCCCACGAGCAGGACCCCGTTGGGCGCGGTGAGGAGGTGGGCCTCGAGGGCCGCCAACCAGGCCTGGATGCCCCGGAGCGGGCGGTTGACCCGGTGGTAGTGCTCCTTCAGGGTGCTGTTGAAGAGCTCGGCGGGCAGGGCGATGAGCAGGATGAGCAGCAGCGTGAGCACGAGGTTCTGGCGGACGTGCCGGCCACTCCAGTCGACGTCCCGGGGGTCGGGGATCCCGAACACGAGCTCCGAGCGCTCGGCCGGTTGGTCCACCTGGACGTCCACGACGATGCCTGCGGCGCGCTCGCGCCCGATGGCAGGGTCCGACACGGTCTCGGTGGTGGTGGTCGTGGTCGTGGGGCGGCGCGGGGTGCCTCGCTCGGCGAGGGGCTCGATGGCGGCGGGATCGTCGACGGGGTCCGTGGTCAGCGTCCCGACGGTGGTCCCGATGGCGGCGCCGGTGTCCTCGGTGGGCGTGCCGCCCGACGGTGGTGCCGACGTGGGGGGTGCGGTCGCGGGCGGCGCCGTGGTGGGCGTCGGCACGGTCGACGTCGACGTCGTCGACGTGGTGCTCGTCGTCGTGCTCGAGGTGGTCGCCACCGCCTGCACGGTGAACGAAACCACGTTGGAGGCCTCGGAGGGCGACCACCAGCCCGGGTAGCCCTCGTACGCCGCGGTGTACGCGTGGGAACCGGCCCCGGGCACGAGCGTGTAGGACTCCCCGACCGGCGCGGACCCCACGAGCTCACCGTCCTCGAAGTACCCCACGGACCCGGGGAACATCGGGCCGCCCTCCTCGGTCCACGGGGGCAGCACCGAGGACGTGAAGGTGATCGGCGTGCCCTCCTCGATGGTCGAGCCCGACGCCGGATCCGACGTGAGCTGCACGATCGGGGCGGGCGGCTCGTCCACGAAGACCGTGGTCTCGGCCGGGTCGTCGATGCGCCCGAAGGTGCCGTCCTCCTCGTCGTAGCCGTCGTAGTAGACGGCGTAGGTGTGCTCACCGAGACTCGGCTGCGTGACCACGGTCTGCGCCACGCCGTCGCCGTTCAACTGGACGGTGTTCAACTGACGGCCGTCCGCGTAGAAGGTGACGAACCCCTTCGGTGCGGCGGCGCCGACGGGCACGGTCTCGACGAGCGCGGTGAGGGTGAGGTCGTTGCCCTCGTACAGGTAGCCGGTGCTCGAGAACAGCAGCACCCGGGTGGGCACGCCCACGACCTCGACGTCCTGTGCCTCCGACGTCGACGGCAGGTAGCCGGGCGCGTACGGCCCGTCGTCGCCGGTCCACCCGCCCTCCACCCCGAGGTACTCGGCCCAGTAGGTGTAGGTGCCGGGCGTGCTCGCGTCGTCGTCCTGGAGCAGGGTCGCGCCGGCCGAGTCGAGGGTGAGTTGGTCGACCATGACCAGCTCGAAATCGCCGGACCGGAGGCGCCAGAGCTGCACCACGCCCGTGGGCGGGGCGTGCTCGGCGCAGGAGTCCTTGCGGACGTGGACCTCGAACTGCACGACCCGACCGAGCAGGACCCGGTGCTGGCCGTTGAGGTCGGTGGTCGTCGGCAGGTCGCTGAACTCGCCGTCGGTGCAGCCCCCCTCGTCGTGGTCGTCGTGCTCCAGCGGCGTCGCCACGTCGGGGGACGGGGCCGGGAGGGTGGTCGACGTGGTCGGCGCCGGCCGCACCGGCTCGACGGCCCGGGGCGCCACGGTGGTCGTGGTCGACGGCGGGACCGTCGTGGTCGTCGGGGGGAGCGTCGTAGCGGTCGTGGTCGTGGTGGTGCTCGACGGGTCGGGGACGACGGGGTCGGCCGGGTCGGCCGTGGCCACGCCGGCGCCGAAGAGCGCGCCGAGCACCAGCACCAGGGCCCCCACGCCCACGAGGCGACGACCGCGACCCGCGCGCGCTGCTGCTCCCTCCGTGGTTCGACCGCCCATCGGCGCCGAACCTAGGAGTGACCGGCCTGACTCACCAGTCAGGTCAGCACTTGTTCACACGTGGTTCACACGGGGGTTCAGAACCCCGTCAGGCAGCTGTCAGCCAGCGGCAAGACCATCCGGCTGGGGGCGGTGAGCGCGTCGGCCCGCTGGCGTAGCCGGGAGCTCAGCCCCGGTCGACGCGTGCCCGGACGACGTCGATCGCGTGGGCGTCAAGGGCAGAGGAGGCGGTCAGGTCGACCGCCCGGTACGAACCGGCGTCCGCGCCGGCGGTGATCAGGACCTTGACCGTTGCGGCCTCCCCCGGGTCGAGTGGCCCGACCTCGTAGGTTCCCGCACGGACGGCCGACGTGACGTCGCGACCTTCGGCCCGGAACCGCACCGCGTAGCCAATGGCGCCGGACTCCTCGGCCTCGAGGAGGATCGAGTCCGGCCCGAAGCGGTCGTTCTGGAGCCGGAGCACGAAGCGGCGCGTCTGACCGAGGTCCACGGTCTGCAGCAGACGCTGCTCGAAGGGTGGCCGCCGGTCGAACCGGTTGTCGCCGACCAAGGGCCCGGCCGCCGTGCGGGCCAGGGCGAGGTCGGGGCCGACCACCCACCAGTCGTTGTCCATCTCGACCGGGAACACAGGACTGGTGTGGCCGTCGAAGGGTCCACCCACGACGGTGGCCGTGAGCGAGTGGGGACCGTCGGGGAAGTACTGGGAGTAGAAGGTCACGAACCAGGGCGACGCAGGGTCCGTGGCGATCGGCACGCCGTCGACCGCGAACCGGACCCCCGTGACCGCGCCGACCTCGGCGTCGACGAACGCCTGAACCTGCGACAGGGCCTCCATGTCACCACCGAGGGGGGCGTAGGAGCGGACCACGAACCTCGTCGCGGTCTCGTACCGGGAGACGTGCGAGGTGGTCCCGTGGACGGCGTCCACGCTCATCGCTCGCCACCGCACTCGGACATCGAAGGGAAGGCTGGGGGTCACCGACGCCACGGTCTCGGCCGCGACAACCTGGCTCGGGTAAGCCCCCAGGTAGGCGCCGGTGCGGTCGTCGTAGGTGAAGAACACCACCCGACCCTCGTCGCCCTCGGGGTCGCGGTAGCGGGCCGACAGCGTGAACGGACCGCCGACCCCGAAGTCGCTGTCGACCAGGTCGAACGGCATCCACGGGTGGCTGGGACGGCTCGCGTCGGCTGACCACACCTCGAGCACCGGTGGGTGGCCGCCGTCGGCGGAGGAGAACGAGCGGAATCCGTCGATCGCACCTTCGTTGCGAGCCAACAGAGCGAGGCCCTCGTCGGCGATGAGCCCTCGCGACCAGCGCTCCACCAAGCGACTCACGTCCGCCGTGACCCACCCCGGGCCACAGCCACCGGACTCGTCGGCGGTGACGGCCTGGAAGGTCGCCGTCTCCGGACCGGGCCACGTGGTCGTCCCGGTCCCCGCCCATGGGACACGGACGGTGCGGACCTCGAGGGGTGACGCCGGACACGTCGTCGACGACTCCTGCCACACCGACAGCCGTGCCGCGAAGATGTCCTGGCCAGCGAGGGCGTCGACGTCGTCGACGTGGAGGAAGGTCCGATGGGCTCCGGTGCCGTCGAAACCGACCTGGAGGGTCGGCTCGGACGAGCGGTCCGTCGGTGGCCCGGCCTCGGCGACGTAGGTGTCATCGACCCCCACCGCGATGGTGCTCGTCGTCGCCCCGGGCGGCGGCTCGTCCATGGGCAGGGGCGGGGTCGCGGCCGTGCCGCCAGCGGCATGACCGAACCCGGTGCTGGCGCCGGCGCCGACCGGTAAGAGTCCGACGACCACCGACGCGGCGACGAGCACCACCCCGAACCGCCGCACGCTGATCGCCACGGGCACCATCGTGCCATCGCCCGACTCGCCCGGCGCTGGGAATCGTCAGGCGTCGAGGGCCTCGGCCTCCTCGGCGAGGGCGAGCCAGGCCTCCTCGGCGGCCTCGAGCTCGGCGGCGGCCTCGGCCTCCTCGGTGCCGAGGCGGGCCAGCTCCTTGTGGTCGGCGGCGGCCTCGAGGAGCTGCTCGTGGAGGCGGTCGCGGCGCCGGGCCAGCTTCTGGACCTCCTTGTCCGCCTCGCGCATGAGGCGGGTGAGGGTGCTGCGAGACCGAGGCTTGGGGCCCGCCGGCGCGGCGCCCTTCGTCCCACCGCCGGACGAGGCCGGCTTCGAGCCCGCCGCCTGGGTGCCGCCGCCCCGGCCCCGCCGGCGCGCGGCGAGGCGCTCATCGGCCCAGGCCGCGTAGCCTCCGGGGCGACCCTTGGCCGTGCCCGACCCGTCCAGCACCACGACGTCCTCGACCGTGCGCTCGAGGAAGGCCCGGTCGTGGGAGGCGACCACCAGCGTCCCGGGCCAGCTGTCGAGGAAGTCCTCGAGCACCCGCAAGGTGTCGAGGTCGAGGTCGTTGGTGGGCTCGTCGAGCAACAACACGTTGGGGCGGCGCAGGAGCAGCTCCACCAGCTGGAGGCGCCGTCGCTCGCCCCCCGACAGGAGTTCGACCGGGGCCCGCTGGGCGTCGGCGTCGAACCAGAACCGCTCCATCATCTGGACGTCACGCCAGTCGGGCTTCACCCCCACGCCGCACACCACCTCGTGCACGCGACGGCCCGGCGTCAGCTCTCGACTCGTCTGGTCGTACAGGCCGAGCTGGACGGTCGGGCCGAGGCGCACCTCGCCGGCCGTCGGTTCGAGCGTCCCGGCGATCAACCCCAGCAAGGTGCTCTTGCCAGCCCCGTTCGCGCCCACGACACCGAGGCGGTCGCCCGGTCCCAGCAGGAGATCCACGTCGCGCAGCAGCGGCTCCTTGCCGGGGTACGCGAAGGCGACGCCGCTCAGCTCGATGACGTGCTTGCCCAGGCGAGGGGTGCCCTGGTGCAGGTCGAGGTCCTCGCTGCGCACGTCGTCGACGCGCGCCACCTGCTGGAGCTCCTCGGCGCGGGCCACGCGGTACTTCGACTTGCGGGTACGGGCCGGCGCCCCGTGACGCAGCCAGATGAGCTCGCGCTTGGCGAGGTTGGCCCGGACCGCGTCGGCGGCCTTGGCCTGCGCCGCCCGCTCGGCCTTGCCGTCGAGATAGCTGCTGTAGCCGCCCTCGTGGACGTACGAGCCGGACCGGTCGATCTCGAGCACCCGGTTGGTGACCCGGTCGAGCACGTGACGGTCGTGGGTGACGAGCAGCAGCCCGCCCCGGAAGTCCGCCAGCCACTCCTCGAGCCAGGCGATGGCCTCGATGTCGAGGTGGTTGGTGGGCTCGTCGAGCACCAGCAGGTCGCACTCCGTGGACAGGGCACGGGCCAGCGCGGCCCGTTTGCGCTGTCCCCCCGACACGGCCTGGACGTCGCGGTCCAACACCTCCGCGAGCCCCAACCGGTCGAGCACCGCCTCGGCGCGCCAGTCCCCGCCGACCACCTCCCGCACGGTGCCCTGGCCCAGGTCGTC
Source organism: Acidimicrobiales bacterium (assembly GCA_016794585.1). Classification (NCBI taxonomy): domain Bacteria; kingdom Bacillati; phylum Actinomycetota; class Acidimicrobiia; order Acidimicrobiales; species Acidimicrobiales bacterium. Next base: position 128,995 of record JAEUJM010000009.1, on the reverse strand, counting down.
GGCCTGGTCGAGCATGGCCACCCGCACGCCGCTGCCGCGACGCACCACGCCGGCCTCGGGCTCGACCTGGCCCGCCAGCACGCGCAGCAGCGTGGACTTGCCCGACCCGTTGACGCCCACGATCCCGATGCGGTCGCCCGTCGACATCGTCAGCGACAGGTCGCTGAACAGCGACCGTCCCGGCCGGGTCATGGTGACGCCCTGGGCGTCGACGAGGATCACCGGTGCAGTCTGGTGGCTCCGGAGGCGATCCCCGCAGGCCGCCCGGAGGACGGTCAGCCGCCGAGCAGGGCCAGCAGCTCGGACCGCCCGATCTGGCTCACCAGGCTGGCGGCATCGAAGTACACCCGCTCGTTGGTGATCCCCTCCCCCTCGAAGGTGAACACGGCGATCATCGCCACCTCGAAGGCCTTGCCGGTCGGCGGCAACCCGTAGAACTCGCCCAGGTTGGTCCCGAGCAGGGTGAACTCGGCGATGACCGCGTCGTCGGCCACGTGCAGATGGACGTCGCCGTGGCGTTGGTCGGGGAACGCGGTGCGGGTGGCCTCGTAGTAGCCGAGCACCTCGTCGCGCCCGTCGAAGACCTGCCCGGTCGGCACGATCTCGTAGTGGGGGCGGCCGCCGAAGGTGGCGAGCGTGCGCTCCCACTCCTGATCCACCTCCGAGGCGAAGTGCTCCTCGATCACGGCGAGGCGGCGTTGGCGCAGGGCGTCGTCCATCACCCCCAGTGCAGCCGACTGACGCCGCCGGCGCCAGCAGGTCGACCGCCGGGAATTCCCACGGGCGAGGTCGTCTCGGGCGCGAACCCTGGTAGACGAGGCGGATGGCGGTGATCTCGGGCGACAGGCAGGTGGGCACCGCTCCCCCTGGGGGCCCGCCGGCGGGCGCCGCCACAGCACGTCGGCGCCCGGTGAACCAGCTGCTCGTCGTGGCCGGGCTCTCTGGCCTCGCCCTCGTCCAACCCGTGCTCGAACTGCTCGGTGAGAACCCCACCGCGCTCCAGTTCCGCGGCCTCGAGGGCACCCGCATCGCCCTCTTCGCGCTGGCGCTCGTGCTCGTTCCGCCCCTCGTGCTCTGGCTGATCGGCCGGGCGGTCACGGCGGTGCACGCCGCCGCCGGGTGGGCGGTGCACCTCGCCACCGTCGCGGTCCTGGCGGCCGTGGTCGCCGACCTCCTGTCCAAGGCGGTGGCGGACCAGACCCTGTTCAACCTCGTGGCCGCGCTCGGAGGTGGCGCCGCCGTGGCGTGGGCGTACGTGCGCTTCGACGCCGCCTTCCTCTGGCTGCGCCTGCTCGCCGGCGCCAACGTGCTCTTCCTGGCCAACTTCGTCTTCCTGGCCCCGGTCTCGGCCTGGATCACCGACAGCGACCAGGCGGCGGCCGACACGAGCTTCTCCGGGGTCGGCGCCGGCGAGGCCCCGGCATCGGTCGTGATGGTCGTCCTCGACGAGCTGCCCACCCAGTCGATGCTCGACGCCGACGGCACGGGCATCGATCCCGCCCGCTTCCCGAACCTGGCCCGCTTCGCGGACGACGCCACTTGGTACCCGCACTTCACCACCGTCAGCCCGTTCACGCAGAGCGCGGTGCCCACCCTGCTCGACGGCCAGGACCCCCACGGCGCTCCCGTCTGGACCGACCACCCCGACAACCTCTTCAGCCTCCTCGCCGGCTCCCACCACCTGATCGTCTCCGAGTCGCTCACCAAGCTCTGCGGCTTCGAGGTGTGCAGCGGCGACCCCCAGCCCCCCGGTGACACCACCGGGACGGCGGACACGGGCGACGGAGCCGACATCGAGTGGGCGGCGCTCCTGGGAGACGTGCGGGAGTTGTGGGCGGCGCGGGTGACCCCGGGCCCCGCGAGCGCGTCCCATGCGTTCGACGACTTCTCCGAGCAGCTGGCCGAGCCCCTCGCCGCCGCCACCAACGGCGACCAGTTGGACGTCGGCGAGTCCCAGCAACTCGACGGCTACTTCGCGTCGAGCCTCGCCACCCAGCCCACCCGACTGACGGCCTTCCTCGACGCGCTCCAGCCCACCGACGACCCCTACTTCGCCTTCCTGCACCTCGTGCTGCCCCACCAACCCTGGTTCTCACGGGAGGACGGCACCCGCTACCGGACCCCCGGCGAGTACGAGGGGCCCGACCTCTCGACACCGTGGCGGGCCAGGGTCACCCGCCAGCGACACCTCCTCCAGGCCGAGTACGCCGACCGCCTCGTGGGCGTCGTGCTCGACCGGCTGCGGGCGACCGACGAGTACGACGACACCCTCGTCGTCGTCGTCAGCGACCACGGCGCTGCCTTCGTCCCCGGCGAGTCGGTCCGCTCGCTCGAGGACGAGAACCTCGACGAGATCGCGTACGCACCCCTCCTCGTCAAGGCGCCCGGCCAGGACGACGGCCGGGTGGACGACGCCAACGTGGTCTCGGTGGACGTGGCCCCGACCGTCGCCGACCTGCTCGGCACCGAGCCCGGATGGGACGTCGACGGCGTGCCCGTGAGCGACACCGACGCCATCGCCGAGCGGGGCGAGGACAAGTACGTGTACTCCTACACCGACGCCTTCACCTACGAGTTCCTCGGCATCGAGGAGTTCGACGACGCCGCGGCCCACCGGGAGATGGTGGCGGGGCGCTTCCCCACCGTGCGGGCCCGCGAGGAGTCGATCGCCGGGCTCTACGAAGGGCGGGCGGGCGCGCCGCTCATCGGGCGGTCGGCCGACGCGGTCTTCACCGCCGGCGGCGAGGACGCCCTGGCGCGCGAGCTCGACGAGCTGCGGGACCCCACCACCGACGAGTTGCTCGCCGAGGTCATCGGCGTCGTCCCGGCGGCCCCCGTCGGCGCCGAGGTGGTGGTGGCCGTCAACGGCACCGTGGTCGGCGTCTCCCCGGTGTTCGACGACGACCGGGCCGCCCGTCAGTTCGTGGTGCTCCTGCCGGCCGGGGCGCTGCGAGCCGACGCCAACGAGATCCGCATCGGCGTGCTCGCTCCCGGGGCGACCACGGCCGCCGAGCTGGACCTCGCCGGCACCGACTGAGCGGAGACCGAGGCCTCGCGAGCGCCGCTACCAGATGGCGGCGATGCGCTCGGCAGACTGCTGGCCGAGGCGCACCCCGGCAGCGGCAGCGGCACCGACGAGGGAGAACTCCATCAACGCCATGCCCATGCCCGAGAGGGTGAGGAATTCGACATCGGGCTCGATCACCTCGACCGCCGACCCCGTGACGGTCAGGTGGTCGATGGTGGCCTGCTGCCGGCCGAAGAAGTGCTCGAGGCGGGGGTCGGCGATGCCCGGCGGCAGCTTGGTCATCATGACCGACACCACCACGACCGAGTCGTGGCCCTCCGCGAGGTCGGCGTTGTGCATCGTGCGCACACCACCGTCCATGTAGCGCTTCCCGTCGATGGTGATGGGCGGGTACATCCCGGGGACCGCGCAGCTCGACGCCACGGCCCGCTCGAGCGGGGCCCCGGCAGCCGCGTCCCAGAGGCGGAACTCGCCCGTGGCCGTGTCGACCGCCGTACAGGCGTAGCCCTTCGGCCAAGGTCGGCCCGCGAGGGTCGAGGCCACGGTGCCCACGAAGGCCTCCTCGGAGATGGTCTCGGCATCGAGGGCGATCGCTCCCACCTCGGCGAGTCGCTCCTGCTCGGTGGGGATGTCGTCCGCCGTGGCCTCGGCGGCCTCCGGGCCGAGCATGGCCTCCATGAGCCCGGCGAGCCCGGCCATGTCGACCTTGTCGACCCCGCTGGTCCCCACACCGGCCGCGAACAGCGCCTCGACCTCGTCGACCAGGGCGACCGGATCCTCCCCGCTGGTCAGCAGCGCTCCCGCGAGCGAGCCCGCCGACGTCCCGATGACCAGGTCGGCGTCGGCCAGGCGGACACCTTCTTTGGCCAGACCGGCGGCGAGCCCGACCTCCCAGCCGACCCCGACGGGCCCACCTCCACCGAGGACGACGGCGCGGGACGACGGTGCAGACATGGTGGGGTTCCTCTCGACGGTGGCTCGGGCGAGGCTACCGGTGGCGGGAGCAGGGAACGTCAGGGGGTCGCGGGGAAGGGCCCCGACCCCCCATCGAGGGGGTGCCAGAGGTCCCGTCGACGTGGTGCCCTTCGGCACCCTGGTCACCTGACCTTCGCCTCCGGACGCGGGCGCCCGGAACTGCGTTGATGGAGGCACACCTCGAGGCCCTGGCCTCACAACCGGGAGGGAACCCCGTGACACTGACCGAAGAACGAACCACGAGCCAAGTACCCACGTCCCCCGCCGAAGGCGGCGACCACCCCGTGACCATCACCCGCGGGCGCATCGACGCCATCCTGGTGGCCTTCGGCGTCGTCGCCGCCGTCTTCCTCCTGGTGGCCGGCGGGCTGCTCACCTGGGGCAGCACGTTCGCGACCGACTACGTCGAGCGCGAGCTGGCCGCCCAGAACATCTCGTTCCCGCCGGCCGAGGCCCTGGCCGAGGAGGGTCGGGACGACCTGACGCAGTACGGCGGTGAGCAGGTCGACACCGGGGCCGAGGCCGAGGCCTACGCCAGCTACATCGCCGGGCACGTCGAGGAGATCGGCGGCGGCCTCACCTTCTCCGAGCTGCGCGAGCCGCAGGTCGCCGCCCAGGAGGCCCTGGCTGCCGCCGTCGAGTCGGAGGCGCCCGCCGCCGAGGTCGCCGAGCTCCAGGCCGACCTCGACGAGGTCAACGGCCAGCGCGAGACCGTCTTCCAGGGCGAGGTCCTCCGTGGCACGCTGCTCAGCACCTACGCCTGGGCCACCATCGCCCAGATCGCCGGCATCGCCGCCGTCGTGGCCTTCGTCGCCGCCGCCGTGATGCTGGTCCTCGTGGTCCTGGGCGCCGTCCACCTCCGCAAGATGCGCCACCACACCAGCTGACCCGCCACCGGGCCGGAGCACTCCGGATCCGGTGAGACGCTCACCGCTCCCCGGCTCGCTCGAGCCGGGGAGCGGTCGCGTCCGGGGTCCCGGGGGCGCTCGAGGCGCTGCGGGTCAGTCGGCGGTCCCCCGGTACGCCTCGACGATCGGCGCCAGCTCGGCGGGGCTCGCTCCGTGCAGGATCACCGCGTCCGCACCGAGCCCGAACTGACCGCCGATGGCGGCGACGCACTGCTCGGGGGTCCCGGTCGCCGCCGAGGCCAGCCACTCGTCGGGAAGGAGCGTGGCGATGTGCTCGAGCTGGTCGGTGGTGGCCTTCTGGTCGATGGCGCCGGCGAACGAGCCCACGACCGGGTCGGCCCGGAACGCGGCGAGCGGCGCCGGGTCCCATCCGTTGGTCGCGACCAGGAGGTCGCCGTAGCCCTGGAGGTACCCCGCCAGGCGACCGACCGTCTTGCGCAGCCGTACGTCCTCGGGGAGGTGGTCGCCGACGGTGGCGAAGCACGACCAGACCGTGACCGAAGCAGGGTCCCGGCCGGCCTGCTCGGCGGCGTCCTTCACCGTGCGCACCGCCCGCTCGGTGGTCTCGTCGGTGAAGAACGTGTGCAGGACGACGTGGTCGAAGGCCCGGCCGCCGAGCTTCAGTGACTCCGGGCCGAAGGCCACGAGCAGCACGGGGATGTCCTCGTCGAACTCGGACCCGAGGTGCAGCACCGGCCACGAGCCCGCCGGTCCTCGGTGGCCGAGGATCACCTCGCCCTTCCAGAGACGACGCAGCAGACCGACCGCGTCCTCCATCTGGGCGGTGGTGATGCGGGGGATGCCGAAGGCGTCCTGCATCAGGGGGATGCCCCGGCCGAGCCCGAGCACGTAGCGACCGCCGGTCAGCTTGTGCATGGTCATCGCGTGTGATGCCGTGACGAGCGGGTGGCGGGTGTTGTGGTTCGTGGCCGCGGTGGCGATGCGCACCTCCGAGGTCACCGCGCCGGCGGCGCCCGACAGGGTGGCCGCCTCCTTCACGTTGTAGCGCTCCGAGATGAACGCCGTTCCCAGTCCGAGGGCCTCACCCTCCCGCGCCTCGTCGAGCAGCGCCGCCGGCGAGGTGGCGCCGCCGGCCAGGAGGTAGAAGCCCAGGTCGTCGAGACGGTCGGTCATGGCGCTCCCTGATGACGGGACGGAGGTGGGCGGGCGGACCGTACCCGACGCCGCCGAGGCCGGCGGTGACCAGCGGTAGGGTGCCGTCGGTCGCCGCGCCGGTGGCGACGACAGGGGGAGACGACGTGGACGACGTGATCATCCGCAACGGCACGCTGGTCGACGGGACCGGTCGGCCGGCCGAACGGTCGGACGTGGTGGTGCGCGACGGGTGCATCACCGCGGTGGGGCCCGACGTCGATGTCGAGGTCCCCCGCGGCGCCCGCGAGATCGACGCCGACGGCCTGCTCGTCACGCCGGGCTTCGTCGACATCCACACCCACTACGACGGCCAGGTCACCTGGGACGAGGTGCTCGCCCCCACCGCGTGGCACGGCGTCACCACCATCATCACCGGCAACTGCGGGGTGGGGTTCGCCCCCGCCGAGCCCGACAAGCACGACTGGCTCATCGGCCTCATGGAGGGCGTCGAGGACATCCCCGGCACGGCCCTGGCCGAGGGCATCGACTGGACCTGGGAGAGCTTCCCCGAGTACCTCGACACGCTCGAGCGGCGCCAGTGGACCATGGACGTCGGCACCCAGGTGGCGCACGGAGCGGTGCGCGCCTACGTGATGGGCGAGCGCGGCGCCGACAACGAGCCCGCGACACCGGCCGACATCGAGGCCATGGCCGCCATCGTCCGCGACGCCGTGCGCGCCGGCGCCCTCGGCTTCTCGACCTCGCGCACCATCGCCCACCAGGCCATCGACGGGCGCCCCGTCCCCGGCACCTTCGCCGCGGAGGACGAGCTGTTCGGCATCGGCGCGGTGCTCGGCGAGCTCGACACCGGCATCTTCGAGCTGGCCCCGATGGGCTCGGCCGGCGAGGACATCGTCGCCCCCGAGCAGGAGGTCGACTGGATGTGCCGGCTGTCGGGCGCCATCGGCCGGCCGGTCACCTTCGTCATGGTGCAGGTCGACCCGGCCCCCGAGCTCTGGCGAGGTCTGATGGACGCCTCGCTGGCGGCGGCCGAGGCCGGCGCCGACGTCTGGCCGCAGGTCGCGGCCCGCCCCACCGGCCTGCTCTCGGGCCTGCACACCACCTACTCCTTCCTCGACCCGATCCCCGCCTTCGCCGACCTCAAGGCCCGCGGCGTCGCCGGCGCCGACCTCGTGGCCGCCCTGCGCGACCCCGAGGTGCGCCGGGCCATCGTCGAGTGGGAGCCCGACCCCGAGGCCGCGGCCCGCCTCCAGCACGCCGCCGAGCACAGCTTCCTGCTCGGCGACCCACCGGACTACGAGCCGGGCCCCGAGCGCTCGCTCGCGGCCATCGCGGCACAGGCCGGTCGCACGCCGGTCGAGACCGCGCTCGACGCCATGCTCGAGCTCGACGGCGAGGGCCTGCTCTACCTGCCGATGCTCAACTACGCCGACGGCTCGCTCGACCACGTGCGCGAGATGCTGCTGCACCCGCGCTCGGCGTCGGGCCTCGGCGACGGCGGCGCCCACTGCGGCGTCATCTGCGACGCCTCGCTGCCCACCTTCCTGCTCACCCACTGGGGCCGGGACCGCACCCGGGGTGAGCGCCTGCCCCTCGAGCTGCTGGTCAAGAAGCAGACCCAGGACACCGCCCGCCTCTACGGCCTGGGCGACCGCGGCGTCGTCGCACCCGGCATGGTCGGCGACCTCAATGTCATCGACTTCGACCGCCTCCGCCTCGGCACGCCGCGGGTCGTCCATGACCTGCCCGCCGGCGGATCGCGGATCGTCCAGGGCGCCGAGGGCTACGTCGCCACGATCAAGTCCGGCGTGGTGACGTTCGCCGACGGCGTCGAGACCGGCGCCCGACCGGGTCGCCTCGTCCGCGGCGCCCGCTGAGCGCGCCCGGCACCCACCCCTGAACACCCGAACGCCGAGCAGGAGGACAGACCCGTGAGCGGCGCCCTCGACTACGACCCCGCGCGCCGGCCGGCCCAGCCGCCCACCCCGGCCGCCGACGCCTTCACCATCCACCGAGCGGCGCTGCCGACCGGCGCCGAGCTGGCCTACGTCCACGAGGGCGCCGGCGGGACGCCCCTGCTGCTGCTCCACGGCTGCCCCGAGACCAAGCGCATCTGGTGGCGCAACATCGCCGCCCTCGCCGAGGCCGGCTTCGAGGTCATCGCCCCCGACTTCCGGGGCATCGGCGACAGCGGCCCGGCGCCCGACGACGTCCACGACATCGCCACCTACAGCATCGACGTGCACGCGCTGGTCGCCGGGCACCTGGGCCACGACGCCTGCGTCGTGGCGGCCGGCGACCTCGGCGGAGTGGTCGCCACCGACCTCATCCACCGCTACCCCGGCTTCGTCACCGGCAACTGCGCGTTCAACACCGTGCCGCCCATGGGCGCGGACTACACCGCCGCCGGCCTCGATTTCTCGGCCTTCACCGCCCTCCGGGACGGGCCCACGGGCGACTACCGGGAGTGGCAGGGGGCCAAGCCCGACGAGCTCGCCGCCATCCTCACCACGTCAGAGGCCCGCCGCCTGTGGGTGGCATCGGTCTTCCGCTCGCGGCTCTGGGCGTCACCAGGCTCGTTCACCGACGCCGAGGTCGACTTCCAGACCGAGCCCTTCGCCGACGAGGCCTGCTTGCGGGCGTCGTGGGCGCCGTACCAGATCGCCCACGGCCGACCGATGGCCGAGCTCCCCCGCATGGAGGCCGTCGACGTACCGACCCTCGTGCTCTACGGCGCCGACGACCACGTCATCGGACCCGACTTCCTCGTCTACGCCGAGGCGGCGTGGACGAACCGCATCGGCCCTCTCGTCGTCGCCGGCGCCGGTCACTTCCTGCCCTGGGAGCGCGCCGACGTCTTCAACGCCCTGCTGCCGGCGGTCTTCCGCCCCTGACCAACGGGTGAGGACCCGGGTCCCGACGTCGGCCGAACCCTGCTCTATGCTCGCCGCCGCCGGTGCCCGACGGGGCCCGGCCGTGGTCGGGGCGGTCACGTCGTTTCGTCGAACCGGGGGGTTCCCGCGTTGAGCACGGTGGTCGAGAGCACCATCACCTTCCCCTACCAGCGGTCCCTCGGGCCGGTGCTGGGGGCCTTCATGACCGCGCTGACCGAAGAGCGCCTCATCGGGATCCGCAGCGGCGACCGGGTGTTGTGCCCGCCACTCGAGTGGGACCCCGAGACCGGCGCCGAGCTCGCCCACGACTTCGTCGACGTCGGCCCCGCCGGCACCGTCGAGTCGTGGTGCTGGGTGGCCGAGCCCTCCGAGCAGCACCCCCTCGCCCACCCCTTCGCCTTCGCCACCGTGCGCCTCGACGGCGCCGACACCGGCCTGATCCACGTGGTCGACGCCGGCCGCGCCGATGCCATGAGCGTGGGCATGCGGGTGGCGCCGCGGTGGCGGGCCGAGCGGCGTGGCCACCTGACCGACCTCGAGGCCTTCGTCCCCGGCGAGGACCCGGTGTCGGGCGGCGGCGCGGGCGCCGGGGAACCGGTCGAGATGATGGGCTACAACGCGTCGATCGCCTACACGACCCCGGTGCCCGACAACGTGGTCCGCTCCGAGGCCGCCGCCGCCGAGGGCCGCTTCCTCGGGCTGCAGTGCCCGATCTGCGGGCGCACCTACACGGGCGGGCGCGGCTACTGCCCGGTCGACTCCATCGCCCTCACCGCCGAGCACGAGATCGACCTGCCCCAGAAGGGGGTGGCGACCAGCTTCACGATCGTCACCCCGGTGCAGTACCCCGGGCAGACCGAGACCGAGCCCTTCGCCCGGGTCCACGTCCTGCTCGAGGGCACCGACGTGGTGCTCAGCTACCAGGCCCTCGTCGACACGCCCAACGAGGACATCCGCACGGGCATGCGCCTCGCCCCCGTGTGGGCCTCGGCCGCCGAGATGGAGGACGGCGCCGGCGACACCCGGGAGGCGGGCCTCATCGGCTGGATCCCCACCGGCGAGCCCGACGCCACCGATCCCGACCTCGTGAACCGGCTCTGCTAGCGATGGCCCTCGACCACGCACCGGGCAGTCACGTTCCCGGCCAACACCCTGACGACATCGCCATCATCGGGTGGGCGCAGACCCCGATGGTGCGCCACACCGACAAGACCGAGACCCAGCTGTTGCTCGAGGTCGTCACCGACGCCCTCGACGACGCCGGCCTGACCCGCGCCGACGTTGGCTTCACCTGCGCCGGCAGCTGCGACTACGTCGCCGGCCAGGCCTTCTCCTTCGTGCAGAACACCGACGCCATCGGCGCCTGGCCGCCCAAGCGGGACAGCCACGTCGAGATGGACGGCGCCTGGGCGCTGTACGAGGCCTACGTCCGACTCCTGATGGGCGACGAGGTGGACGTGGCCCTGGCCATGGGATCCGGCCGTTCGTCCACCGCGGATCCGGCGCTCATCTACCCGATGGAGATGGACCCCTTCTACCTGGCCCCGCTCGGCGCCGACGCCCTCAGCCTCGCCGCCCTCCAGGCCCAGGCGGTCCTGGCCGCCGGCGCCGTCACCGAGCGCCAGCTGGCCGAGATCGCGGCCCGCTGCCGTCGCGACGCCCAGTCCAACCCGTACGCCCAGGTGAGCGGCGAGTTCGACGTCGACGAGCTGCTCGCCGAGGACGCCGTGCGGGCCCCGCTGCGCCGCCACGACCTGCCCCCCATCACCGACGGTGCCGCCGCGGTGGTGATCGCCCGGGCCGAGAAGGCCAAGGCGGTCTGCGAGAACCCGGTCTGGATCACGGGCATCGCCCACTGCGCCGAGCTGCACTACCCGGGCATGCGCGACCTCACCCGGTCGCTGTCCGCCCGCAAGGCGGCGGAGGCCGCGGGCGTGGCCGACGGCCCGGTCGACGTGGCCGAGCTCCAGGCCGCGTTCACCCACGAGGAGCCTCTCCTCGTCGAGGCCCTCGGACTGGCGCCGACCGTGACGGTCAACCCGTCGGGCGGGCCGCTGGCCGCCAACCCGATCATGGCCACCGGCCTGGTCCGCATCGCCGAGGCCGCGGCCGCCATCCGGGACCGGGGGGCGAGCCGCACCGTCGGCCACTCGACCTCGGGCCCGTGCCTCCAACAGAACCTCGTGTGTGTCCTGGAAGGGGGTCGGGCATGAGCCATGCACCCGCCGCCATCGTCGGCATCGGCCAGACCCACCACAAGAAGAAGCGGTGGGACGTCTCCCTCGGCGGCCTCGTCCGCGAGGCCGCCCGACGCGCCCTCGACGACGCCCAGATGGACTGGGGTGACATCGACGCCGTGGTCATCGGCAAGGCGCCCGACCTCTTCGAGGGGGTGATGAAGCCCGAGCTCTACCTCACGGACGCGCTCGGGGCCCACGGCAAGCCCATGTTCCGGGTCCACACCGCCGGCTCGGTGGGCGGTACCACCGGCATCGTGGCCAGCCACCTCGTCGAGACCGGCCGCCACCGGCGCGTGCTGGCCGTCGGCTACCAGAAGCAGTCGGAGGGCAACGCCCAGTTCGCGCTGGGCTCGGGCAAGGGCGCCTCGCTCGGCGCCGGTGGCGCGTTCGCCCCGTTCATCCGCTCCTACATCCAGCGCTCGGGCGCGCCCCTCGACGTGGGCCCGATGGTGGCGGTGAAGGACCGCCAGAACGCGCTCAAGAACCCGTACGCGCACCTGCGCCTGGAGGACATCTCCATCGAGTCGGTGAAGGCCTCGCCGATGATGTGGGACCCGCTTCGCTTCCTCGAGTCCTGTCCCTCGTCGGACGGCGCCTGCGCCATGGTCTTCACCGACCAGGCCGGCGGTGAGGCGGCGGCGGCCGACGGGCGCCAGCCGGCGTGGGTGCTCGGCTCCGCCATGCGCTCCGAGCCCTTCGGGTTCCCGGGCCGTGACCCCGTCCTCCCCCAAGGCGCGCGTGACTGTGCCGACGACGTGTACGCGCAGGCCGGCATCACCCGGCCCCGCGAGCAGATCGACTGCGCCGAGCTCTACGTGCCGTTCTCGTGGTACGAGCCCATGTGGCTGGAGGCCCACCATCTGGCCGGGCCTGGTGAGGGTTGGCAGCTGGTCGAGTCCGGCGCCACCGCGCTCGACGGCTCGTTCCCGGTGAACATGTCCGGCGGCGTGCTCTCATCCAACCCCATCGGCGCCTCGGGCCTGCTGCGCTTCGCCGAGGCGGCCCTCCAGGTGCGGGGCATGGCCGGCGAGCACCAGGTCGACGGCGCCAAGGTGGCCGTGGCCCAGGCCTACGGGGCGTCGGCGCAGTACTTCAGCATGTGGGTCGTGGGCGCCAGCCTCGACCCCTTCGGCTGACCGGGCCCAGCGCCCGCTGGTCGGGACGGAGGTCCGGGCCGCTCAGGTGATCGTGTGGACGGCTCGTCGCACCGCGGCCATCGTCGCCGCCGGGGCCCGGTCGGTGCGATCGAGCAGCCGGTCGGCGGGCAGGCTGCGCAGCAGGTCGACGGCGAACACCCTGCCGTCCACCTCGACGCGCCAAGGGAACGCGACGTCGTCGGGATCGCCCCGCAACTCGGGCGCCACGAGCACACGATCCGACAACTGGTGGAAGCGGCGGTTCGACACCACGAGGACGTGACGCCGGCGCTCTTCGTTCAGATCGGCGAGGTGGATGTCGCCGGCGTCGGTCATCCGACGCCGTCGAAGGCAGCATCGACCTCCGCCTCGCTGGCGGCACGCGACGCACGCTCGCTTCGGCTCAGCGTGGCCCGATGCGCCGCCGCGGCCTCCGCCTGCGCCCAGAAGCGGTCCGCTTCGAGCGCGTCGAGGGCCTCAACGATGGTCTCCTCGTAGGTGTCGCCACCCAGCGCCCGGATCCGGTCCCGGGTGTCGGTGCTGAGCTTGATCGTGGTCGACCCCATATACCAGCAGTATACCGACCGCAGGAGTAGGCCCGGCCGCGCCGGGTGCTGCGGTCGGCAATGATACGGAAGCGGAGGGCGGCCCACCCGTGGCCGACAGCACCGAGCCGGGGAGACACACCGTGGGACTGATGGACAAGCTCAAGGGCGAATTGGTCGACATCATCGAGTGGGTCGACGATTCGCGCTCGACGCTGGCGTGGCGGTTCCCTCGCTACCAGAACGAGATCAAGAACGGCGCGCAGCTCATCGTCCGCGAGGGCCAGCGGGCGGTCTTCGTCTACCGCGGCAAGCTCGCCGACAGCTTCGAGCCGGGCAACTACGAGCTGAAGACCGAGAACCTCCCCATCCTCGGCACTCTCCAGGGCTGGGAGCACGGCTTCAACAGCCCCTTCCGCAGCGAGGTGTACTTCCTCAACACCCGGCCCGTCACCGACCTGCTCTGGGGCACCCCGCAGCCGGTCACGGTCCGCGACCCCGATTTCAAGATGGTGCAGGTCCGCGCCAACGGGATGTGCGTCGTCAAGATCGCCGACCCCGAGGTGTTCCTCCGCGAGGTCATCGGCACCGACAGTGCCGTCGAGATCGACGAGGTCACCGAGCTGCTCCGTCGGGTGATCGCGCTGGCCTTCGCCGACATGGTGACCGAGTCGGGCCTCGGCGCCATCGACCTCCAGGGCCACCAGATCGAGCTGGCCGAGAAGCTCCGCGAGTTCGTGGCCGAACGGGTCGACGACGAGTACGGCCTCGCCATCGACTCGATCACGATGACCATCTCCCTCCCCGAGGAGATCACCCAGGCCATGACCCGCGGCGTCGCCCGCGGCGTCGAGCAGGCCGGCTACCTGGACAACGTGGGCCCCATGGAGCGCCTCCAGCAGGGCGCCGCCGCCGAGGCCATGGTCGCCGCGGCCAACAACCCCGGTGGCAGCACCATGGGCGACGCGATGCAGATCGGCATGGGGGTGGCCATGGCCGGTCAGATGGCAAACCAGTTGGGCAACGCGATGGCACCGGCGGCCGGCGCCGGTGGAGGGGGCGGCGCGGCTCCCGCCGGCCCGCCCCCGCTGCCTGGCCAGGCGCTCTTCCACGTCGAGATGGGTGGCCAGTCGTCGGGGCCGTTCAGCGTCGACCAGATCCGCGCCGGCGTGGCCAACGGCCAGGTCAACGCGAGCAGCCTGGTGTGGACCGAAGGCATGGCCGCGTGGGCGGCTGCCGGCACCGTGCCCGCGCTCGCTCCGCTGTTCTCCACCCCGCCTCCGATGCCGCCGCCGGCACCACCCGCCGGGGGCACCCCGCCGCCCCCTCCCGCCCCTCCGGAGGGCTGAACCATGGCCGCCGACGCCCCCGCGCCCCCGCCTCTCCCGAACCAGCCCGCCACCCCGCCGCCGGTCCCGGGCCAGGCACCGCCTCCCCCACCCCCGCCGCCGCCTCCGGTCGCGCAGCAGACGCCGCCGTCACCGCCGCCCGCTCCCTCCCCCGCGGCGCCGGATCCGGCGCTTCACCACGTCACCGAGCAGACCCGCACCTACCCGTGCCCGAGCTGCGGCGGTGAGCTGGTGTTCGACATCTCGGCGCAGAGGCTGGGCTGCCCGGCCTGCGGCCACCAGCAGGACGTCGTCGAGACCGCGGGCAAGGCGGTGGTCGAACAAGACCTCCACGCGGCCATGGCGTCGCTGCGCTCGGGCGCCGCGAACCGCCTGAGCCAGCGCATCGAAGGCGAGAAGGAGGTGGTGTGCCAGAACTGCGGCGGCCACACCACCTTCACCGGCAGCCTCACGTCGACCCGGTGCCCGTACTGCGCCACCCCGATCCAGCGCGAGGACGTGCACGAGGCGCCGGATCGGCTGGCCGTCGACGGGGTGCTGCCGTTCCAGGTGGACGCCAAGCAGGCGAAGGCCGCCATCGACGGCTGGATCAAGTCCCGCTGGCTGGCCCCGGGCGAGTTCAAGAAGTACCACGAGAAGGGCTCCTTCGCGAGCGTCTACGCGGCCTACTTCACCTACGACGCCGACGCCCACACCCGTTACACCGGCCAGCGCGGCGAGGACTACACGGTGCAGGTCGGCAGCGGCGACAACCGCCGTACCGAGACGCGCACTCGCTGGCACTCGGTGTCCGGGCACGTCCAGAACGAGTTCGACGATCTCACGGTCCTCGCCAACGACGGGTTCGACCCCGATCACGTCCACGACCTCGAGCCATGGCCGACGGCCTCGGCCCAGCCGTTCTCCCCCGAGTTCCTCGCCGGTCACCTCTGCCGCACCTACGACAACGACGTCGGCGAGTGCTTCGGCGAGGCCCAGAACCGCATGAAGGCGACCATCCAGGAGACCGTCCGCCGCGACATCGGGGGCGACAAGCAGCGGGTCGAGCGGGTCGACACCGACTTCCAGGACCTCAGCTTCAAGCACCTGCTGCTGCCGATCTGGCTCCTGACCATCCGCTACCAGGGCAAGCCCTTCCAGACCTTCATCAACGGAGCCACCGGCGAGGTCCACGGCGACTACCCGTGGAGCAAGGTCAAGATCGCCGCGATGGTCGTCGCCGCGATCGTCGTCATCGGCATCCTCGTCGCGCTGTTCGCGGGGTAGGTCGCGGCGATGAGCCTGGTCGTCCTCGCCGGGATCCTCGTCGTGGCTGCCGGGCTCGCGGGCGCGGCGGCGCTCGCGATCCGAGCGCGGCGGGACTACCGCGCCGGGAACGAGGTCATCCCCGGGCGCCCCACGGCCGCGCCGGCCGAGTGGGCCGGTGCCCACACACCCGAGGCTCGCCTCCACCGTCGACTCGTCGACGTCGTGGCTTCGCTCCGGGCCCATCCTCTCCTCGAGGAGGGCACCGGCAGGCTCGAGGCGCGGGTCGAGCTGGAGGAGCAGGTCGCCGCCGTCGACGAGCGGCTGATCGCCGCCGCGGCGCTGCCCGAGCGGGTACGCGACGAGCCGCTGGCGCTCGTCGAGGAGGAGGTGGCGGCGATGGAGCAGGCTGCTGCGGACCTCGTGGCCGGCACCGGTCCCGCCGCCCTCGAGCCACCGGCGAGCGCGCCCGACCCGGCCCTCGCCCCGACCGAATCCCCCGACCTCGAACCGGCCCCCGACGCCGACGCCGACGCCAGCGTAAGGGGCGTCCCCACCACCGACCCTGGGATCCCGGCCCCCCCGACCCAGTCCTCTCTCCCCGGAGCGGACCTCTGATCATCGGCGACCGATCCCGATCGGGATCGGCCTGATCGATTCGTCGCCCGGTCGTCCTACGCCGGCGACCGCCGGACGGCGATCAGGGCAACACGATGGGGAGGGTCTCCCAGCCGCGGACCGTGGACGTGGGGGCGAGGCGCATGGCGTCGTGGTCCACGTCCCACTCGGGGAAGCGGTTGAGCAGCTCATCGAGCGCCACCCGACCCTCGAGGCGGGCGAGGCTGGCGCCGAGGCAGAAGTGGAGGCCGAACCCGAAGGTGAGGTGGGCGACGTCCTCGCGGTGGATGTCGTACGTGTCGGGGCGGTCCCAGTGCCGGGGGTCCCGGTTGGCGGACGCAGCGATCAGCAGCACCGGGTTGCCGGCCGGGATGGTCACGCCGTGGGCCTCGAAGTCCTGCATGGTGAAGCGGGCGGTGGCGTGGCCGGTGGGCTCGAAGCGCAGGGTCTCGTCGATCACCTTGGGGATGAGGGAGCGGTCCTCGACGATCTCGCGCCGCTGGTCGGGGTGCTCGGCCAGCACCTTCGCCAGCCAGCCGATCAGGCGCCCGGTGGTCTCGTTGCCGGCGCCGGCGAGCACGGCCGTGTACGTCAGCACCTCGTCCCGGGTGAGGGTGCGGGTGGTGCCGTCCTCGTCCTCGAACTCGGCGGTGAGGAGCTGGGTCATGAGGTCGTCGGACGGGTGGGTCATCCGCCAGTCGATGTAGTCGGTGAACATGTCGCCGCTGGCCACGTTCTCCTGGCGGACGTCCATGGGCTCACCCGGGACCGTTCGCAGGTTGGCGTCGGTCTTGTTCCGCACCGCCACCTGGTCCTGCTCGGGGATGCCCAGGAGCATGCCGATCACCCGCATGGGCAGCTCGGACGCCAGCTCGGAGATGATGTCGAACCCATCCGCGCCGACCAGCGGGTCGAGACAGGCGATGCAGTAAGCCCGGACCTGGTCCTCCAGCGCGGCCATGCGCTTCGGGGTGAAGACCCGCGACAGCAGGCTGCGGTGCATCGTGTGCGTCGGCGGGTCCTCGAACATGATCACGCCGCCCGGCAGGTCGACGCCCGCCTTGATGATGTCGAGGATGTCCGAGCGGGTGCTCGAGAACGTGGGCCAGTCGACGAGCGCCTTCTCCACGTCCGCGTGGCGGCTCAAGGCCCAGAAGTCGTAGCGCTCGTTGTAGTAGACGGGCGCCTCCTCGCGGAGTCGCTCGTAGGTGGGATACGGGTCCGCGTTGATCGTGACGTCGTACGGGTCGTAGTAGACGTCGGTCGTCTCGACGGTGGTCATCGGCACTCCCCCTCGGCGTGGCCGACGCCCCGAGGGGCGGCGGCGTCGATCGGTCCTCGTTCTACTGAATTTTAACGTTCGTTACAAGTTCGGTCGCCACTCGGCTGCCGGACTAGCAAGGGGGCATGACCACGACGCGTCGACCCCGGGCGTCGACCGAAGCGAAGCGCCAGCGCATCCTCGATGCCGCCGAGGAGGTCATCCTCGAGCAGGGCTACGCCGCGGTCAGCTCGCGGAGCGTGGCGGGGCGTGTGGGCATCCAGCCGCCGCACCTCCACTACTACTTCGCCACCATCGACGACCTGTTCGTCGGCGTGCTGACCCGACGCTCGGAGCGCACCGTCGAGCGTATGGCCGAGGTGCTCGACTCACCCGAGCCGCTGCGCACCTGGTGGTCGCTCGTGTCGGACCAGCGGGGCACGGCGCTGTTCGTCGAGCTGCTCGCCGCGGCCAACCACCGGCCGGCCCTGCGCGAGGTCGTCGGCGAGATCGCCCACGACGTGCGTGAGATGCAGGTCGCCCGCTTGCAGGACCTGCTGCCCCAGTACGGCATCGACCCCGACGACGTCCCACCCGTGCTCGTCGCCGCCGCCATGCAGGGCCTGGCCTTCGGCGTGGTGACGGACCAGGCTGCCGGCTACGCCACCCGGGCCGACGAGGCCGCGGCGGCGATGGACCGCTTCCTCGCCGGTCTCGAGACCCGCCGCCGCAGCTGATCCATCCACCCCCACCCCCACCCCCACCCAACCAACCGCGGGTTGTCGGGGGCAGTCAGCCGGACGGGCGCATCTCGGGGCCGAGGCGGGCGCCGCCGTCGATGCGCAGGACCTCGGCGTTCAGGTACGGGTTGGTGACGATGGCGAGCACCAGCGCGGCGTACTCCTCGGGGCGGCCCACCCGCTTGGGGAAGGCGACGTCCTGGACGAGCATCGCCTGCACCTGCGGCGACGAGAGACGCGGGGTGGCGAACGCGCCTGGGGCGATGGCGCAGACCCGGACGCCGAGCGGCGCGAGGTCACGGGCCATGGGCAGGACCATCGATGCCACCGCGCCCTTGGCCGCGGCGTACGGGACCATGTTCACCTGGCCGTCGAAGGCACTGATCGACGCCGTCTGGACGATCACGCCGCGCTGGCCGTCGCCGTCGGGCTCGTTGCCGGCGAAGGCGGCCGCCGCCAGCCGAGCGAGGTTGAAGGGCCCGACCACGTGCAGCTCCAGGTTGGCGA
The DNA here is from genome assembly GCA_016794585.1 of Acidimicrobiales bacterium. NCBI lineage: Bacteria > Bacillati > Actinomycetota > Acidimicrobiia > Acidimicrobiales > Acidimicrobiales bacterium. Next base: position 110,433 of record JAEUJM010000009.1, on the reverse strand, counting down.
GGAGCGCCTCCTTGTCGAGCACCGTGCCCTCGTGGCCCACCAGGCGACGGCTCGGGATGACCACCCCGGTGGCGCTGACCGCGACCGAGAAGGTGCCGAGCGTCCGGGCGGCGTCGACGGCGGCGGTGACCGCATCGTCATCGTTGCTGTCGCCGGCGACCACCGCGCACCGGGAGCCGAGAGCCTCCACCAGCACCGCGGCCCGCTCCTCGTCCGGGTCGAGCACCACGACGCCGGCCCCGGCGCCAACGAGGCGGTGGACCGTGGCGCTGCCGAGTCCGCCGGCGCCACCGGCGACGACCGCCGACCGTCCCTCGAGCTGCACGGCGACCCCCTCGGTCCGCGGACGTTGAACGGCCGTTCTAATCCGCGCCCTCCGCCAGGGTCAATCTTGAACGACCGTTAGAACTCGGGTACAACGTCGCCATGGGGGAACTCGACGGCAAGGTCGCGGTCATCACCGGCGCGGGCTCGGGCATGGCCCGGGCCACGGCGAAGGTCTTCGTGCGCGAGGGGGCGAAGGTCCTCGGCGCCGACATCAGCGGACGGGAGCAGGAGACCGCCGAGGAGCTCGGTGACGCCTTCGTCCCGTTCCACGCCGACGTGTCGAAGGAGGAGGACGTGGAGGCCATGTTCGCCGCCGCGCTCGAGGCCTTCGGCAAGGTCGACGCCGCGCTGAACGTGGCCGGGATCGGCGGGGTCGGGCGAATGGCCGACGTCACCGTCGAGGACTTCCACCGGATCATGGGCGTGAACCTTCTCGGCGTGATGCTGGGCACCAAGCACGCCATCCGCACGATGCTCCCGACCGGCGGTGGCGTGATCCTCAACTGGGCGTCGACCGGCGGCATGAACGGCTCCAAGACACCGGTCGCCATCTACTGCGCCTCCAAGGCAGGGGTCATCCAGTTCACCCGCCAGGCCGCCATCGACTACGGCCGCAAGGGCATTCGGGCCAACGCGATCTGCCCGGGTCTCACCATCACCGAGATGTCGGGCGGACGGGAGGCCATCGAGAAGTTCCCGGCCCTGGTGGAGGGCGCACCGATGGGGCGGGCCGGCGAGCCCGAGGAGGTCGCCGAGCTGGCCTGCTTCCTCGCCTCCGACCGGTCGCCGTTCCTCACCGGTGCCGTGATCCCGATCGACGGTGGACTGACGGCGACCACGCCGTGAACCCCGAGCCCGTCGACGCCGTCCACACCGGCAGTGGCGGTGCGGCCGCCACCGCCGACCCCGTCGTCGTCATCTCCAACGACACCCACATCGGGCCCCGACTCGTCGAGGACCTGCGCGCCTACTGCCCCGCCGCCCACCTCGACGCCTTCGACCGCTTCGCCGCGTCGACCGCCGCCGAGAAGCAGGCCGCCGCCGAGATGCTGGCGGGCAGCGGCTACCTCGACCACCCCAACCTGCGCACCCCGGGTCACCACGACCCCGCGGCCCGGCTGGCCGACTACGACCACGACGGCATCGCCGCCGGCGTGTTGTTCCACGGCTCGATGAACATGGAGCCGATCCCGTTCGTACCCCAAGGCCTCGGCAAGGAGCGGTCGTTCGACGACCGCGAGCTGGCCGCGGTCGGGATGGCGATCTACAACCGCTGGATCGCCGACGTCGTGGCCCAGGCGCCCCACCGCCACGTGGGCCTGGCCTACCTGCCGATGTGGGACGTCGACGCCGCGGTGGCCGAGGTCGAGTGGGCCCACGACGCCGGCCTCCGGGCCGTCAACTTCCCCGCCATGCGCGACGGCGACCTGCCCGAGTACAACCGCTCGCAGTGGGAGCCGCTCTGGGCCACCTGCGAGGAGGGGGGCATGCCGCTCGTCACCCACGTGGGCGCCGGCACCAACGCCCGGTACTCGAAGCTCGAGGGCATCCCGCTCCTGCAGATCGAGTCCGGCGGCTTCACCTCTCGCCGAGCGGTGTGGTGGCTGATCTTCGCCGGCGTGTTCGAGCGCCACCCCGGGCTCAAGCTGGTCATCACCGAAACACCGGGCAACTGGTTCCCGAGCACCGCCGCCGAGCTCGATGCGGTGTGGGGCTTCTACGACACCAAGCGGGACGAGCCCCTCAACCGGGCGCTTCTCGAGCAGGTGCCGCGGCCCCCCAGCGAGTACATGGCCGCCAACGTCTTCTACGGCGCCAGCTTCGCCTCGCCCCACGAGGTGGAGCAGGCGGTGGCCCACGGCCTCGAGGGCCAGTTGCTGTGGGGATCGGACTACCCCCATCTCGAGGGCACCTTCGTGTGGCGGGAGGGCGAGGACCTGCCGTCGGTCTCCAAGCTCTCGCTCCGGAACACCTTCAGCGGCGTGCCGGTCGAGGCGGCGCGGCGCATGGTCGGCCTGAACGCGATCGACCTCTACGGCCTCGACGGCGACGCTCTCGCCGGCATCGCCGCCGACATCGGGGCGCCCACCGCGGCCGAGCTGGCCACCCCCATCGACGCCGTGCCCCCCGAGGGCAGCGTGACCGCCTTCCGGACGGGCGCCGGCGGCTGGGCCTGACGTCCCGGGTACCAGCAGGACGTGGCGCCCCGCGTCACCGGCGTCACCGGCGGCCCGGGCGTCAGGGCAGCGGGCTGCGGTGCCCGCTCCGGCCGGGGCCGACGTCGAGGACGCGGCCATCGGGCAGCGTGATCTCGGCGGACGTACCCGGCGGCACCGTCACGGTGAGCGCGAGCTCGTCGCCCTCGACCCGCCAGGCCACCTCGATGAGGCCGTACGGCGAGTCGTGCGCCGCCTCGGCCCAGGTGATGCCGCCGCCGGGACGGGGCTCGACCCGGAAGCGGCGGTAGGCGACCTCGTCGGGGCCCTCGCCGTCCGAGGGGCGGAGACCCGCCACGTAGCGGTGGAGGAAGTCGATCACCGCGCCCTTGGAGTAGTGGTTGAGCGACTCGTGGGCGACACCCTCGTCGTCGACGCCCTCCCACGACTCCCAGATCGTCGTGGCGCCCCGGTCGACCATCGCCAGCCACGACGGCGGGGTGTCCTGGAACAGCAGCTCGTAGGCCACGTCGAGGTGGCCGGCGTCGGCGAGGACCGGCAGCAGGGAGGGGGTGGCGAGGAAGCCTGTGCCCAGGTGGGTGCCGGCGGCCCGGATCAGCTCGACGAGACGGGTGGCGACCGCGGACCGCGAGGCCTCGGGCACCAGCGAGAAGGCGAGGGCCCGCACGTGCTCGGCCTGGGTCTGGGGGACGAGGGTGCCGTCGTCGGCCAGGTACTCGGCCCGCCAGGCGGCGAGCGCCCCCTCGGCCAGCTCGTCGAACGCCGCGGCCCGGTCGTCGTGGCCCAGCCGGCGCCCGATGCGGGCGGCCAGCGCCGCGGTGTGGTGGAGGTACGCCGTCGCCACCATCCCCTGGTCCGCGACGTAGAAGGGCTCGCCGCCGGTCGCCGGCTCGCACCACTCGCCCCAGTGCCAGCCGCCGTCCCAGAGGAACGCCTCGTGCGGTGCCGGCTCGGGTCGGGCCTCGGCGCGGGCGGGGTGCCGACGGGTGCGAGCGGCGTTCGCGGCGTAGTCGAGCCAGCCGACCATCGCCGGCCAGAGCTCGGCCAGCACCTGCTCGTCGCCGTAGAGCCGGTAGAGGTCCCATGGCACCAGCACGCAGGCGTCCCCCCACCCGGCCGACCCGAGCATCCCGAACCAGGTCAGGTCGCCCGTGGCGACGGCGGCCGAGCGCCGGGGGTCGGGCACGTAGTTGGGCAGCAGGCCGTCGGGCAGCTGTTCGGCGGCGAGGTCCCGCAGCCACTTGGTGGAGAAGCCGGCCACGTCGTAGAGGAAGGCCGCGCTCGGCAGGAACAGCTGCCAGTCGCCGGTCCACCCGGAGCGCTCGCGGTGGGGGCAGTCGGTGGGGATGTCGCACGCGTTGTCGCGGAAGCTCCAGGTCGCGATCTCGTGGAGACGGTTGATGCGGTCGTCGCTGCACCGGAACCAGCCCGTGCGCTCGAGGTCCGTGTGCACCACCACGCCCACGGCGTCGTCGGGCGTGAGCGGGCCGGGGTGGCCCTCGACCCGGACGTACTGGAAGCCGTGGACGGTGTGGCGCGGCTCGAACACGTCGCCGGGCACGCCGGCCGACGCCACCTGGTCGACCTGGTCGAGGACCTCGTCGCTCACGCGCAGGTTCTCGGTGGTCACGTCGCCGGCGGGGTCGAGGGCCTCGCCGTGGACGAGGGTGAGCTCGGTGCCGGCGGGCCCGAGGTCGGCGAGGCGCAGCCAGCCCGTGATGTTCTGGCCCAGGTCCACGACGTGGCGGTCGGGCCCGATCGCGCGGACCGAGACCGGCCGTAGCTCGTCGACCCGGCGCACCGGCGGCGCCGGCGAGGCCCGGAGCGCGCCGAGGTCGTGGTCCGTGACGAGTGCCGGACGCCAACCGGTGGCGGCGACGCGCCGGTCCTCGACCTGGCCGGCCATCAGGTCGGCCGAGCGGATCGGCCCGGTGGTGGTCGCCTGCCACCCGTCTCCCGTCACGACCCGCAGGTCGCCCGCCTCGAGCTGGCCGAGGAAGGCCAGCTGGGTGCCGAAGCCGTCCCGCCGCTGGGCGGTGCCGTGGCGCCCCCGGAACCAGCCGTCGCTGACCACCACCTCCCAGATGTTCTCGCCGGCGACCAGCAGGTCGGCCACGTCGAAGGTCTGCACGTGCAGCGTGGTCGGGTAGTCGGTGAAGCCCGGCGCCAGCTCGTGGTCGCCGACGCGCCGCCCGTTGAGGAACGTCTCGTAGACGCCGTGGGCGGTGGCGTGCAGGCGGGCCGGCTCCCCGACCGAGTCCAGGGTGAACCCGTGGCGAAGGAGGTGCGGGGCGCGGCCACCGTCGGGCTGCTCGGTGTCGACGGGGGCGGCGACCCACCGGGCCGACCAGTCGACCGGCACCAGCAGGCCCACCTCGAACGCGTGCGGCGCCGACCAGCCGGACACGCCCGCGTCGGTCCAGGTCCGCACCCGCCAGGACACCCGAGCGCGCGACGCCAGCGGCTCGAAGGGCCAGGTCGCCAGGACGTGACGGTCGGACTCGACCAGCTGCGCCCGACCGTCGGCGAGCTCGACGTCGTAGGCCCGCTGCGCCCGGGCACCGACGGGCAGCCGCCACGAGAGCCGGGGGGTCGGCGTCCCGACGCCGAGCGCGTCGGCGCCCCGGTGCTCCACTCGCAGGTCATCGGGTCGGGTCATGGGTGGGTTCGGGCCTCACCCGTGCGGGCGCGACCACCGGCTCCACGCTGGCACGTCAGTGGTTGGGTCGCAAACGTTTGCATACTTGGTGTCCCGCCGTTTAACGTCCGTTCAGATTCTGGCGTCCGTCCCATACGGGCCAAGGGGGGAACACCCATGCGAAAGTCCGCCGTCCTGCTCGCCGCCGCCCTCCTGGTGCTGGCCGCCGCCTGCAAGACCACCGACCCCGACGATGGCGACGCCGCGTCGTCCACCACCGCGACGGCCGGCGGCGACACTGGCACCACCGACACCGTCGCGCCCATCGTCGACGACCGGGCTCCCGGCGTCACCGACGACACGCTCAAAGTGGGCGTGACCTACCCGGACTTCGAGGCGCTCGGCGATGCCGTGAACATCAACCACGGCGACTACGAGGGCGCCTACCAGGCCGTGGCCGACGACATCAACGCTCGCGGCGGCATCCACGGCCGCCAGCTGGAGCTGTCGTTCGCGCCGGTCGACCCGTCGAGCCCCACCTCCACCGACGACACCTGCACCCAGCTCACCCAGGACGACCAGGTCTTCGTCGCCATCGGTCTCTTCTACGGCGAAAGCGTCCTGTGCTACGTGAACGTCAACGAGACCGCGGTCATCGGCGGCGAGATGACCGACGAGCGCCTCGCGCAGGCCCGGGCCCCCTGGTTCGCCTACGACGTGAGCTCCGACTCCCAGGTCGACGGCGTGCAGACCCTCATCGACAACGGCGACCTCACCACCGACCAGTCGCTCGCCGTGCTGTACACCGACGTCGACCAGACCCTCTACGAGGACCGGATCCAGCCCGTGCTCGAGGACGCCGGCATCGACGTGGTCGAGACCGCGGCGGCGGACAGCTCGCTCGACCCCGACCAGGTGGCGGCGGAGGCCCAGACGATCTTCCAGCGCTTCGAGGCGTCGGACGCCGACACGGTCCTCGCCCTGGGCTCGGGCACCGCCGCCGTGGTCAGCGAGGGCCTGGAGGGCTCCGACTACTCGCCCCAGGTCGCCTTCAACAGCACCAACGCCGTCAACGCCTACGCCCGCGACACCACCCACGACGCCTCGGTGTTCGAGGGCGCCGTCGGGGTCGGTGTCTACGGCCCGCCCGACGCCTACCTGGAGCTGGGTGGCATCACCGAGACCTGCCTCGACGTGACCCGCGACGCCGGCCTCGAGATCGTGCCGCCGTCGCAGGTCGGCGAGGGCGAGCCCAACCAGATCGTCTCGTCGCTGGCCGCCTGCCAGCAACTCGCCCTGCTGAGCGCCATCCTCGACGGCGCGGGCGAAGACCTGAACTACGGCACCTTCCAGACTGCGGGCTACAACCTGGGCGACATCGAACTGCCCGGTGAGCCCGAGCCGTTCCACTACGGGCCGCCGCCGAGCACCGATGGTGACCGACCGCTGTTCCGGTACGAGTTCGACATCGACACCCGTCAGTTCGAGCCCGCCTCGTAGCCCCGGCCGAGCGAGCCGACTCGACCCAGCCGAACCGTGACGGACGCGCCGCCCGACGAGCCCTCGGGCGCGGCCGCCGCCGACGTGCGCCCCGGGCCTGCCACCACGCCCGGGGACGCCGCCGCGCTCGCCGGCGCCGTCCTCGACCTCGAGGCCGACCGCCGGGCCGAGGTCGACGAGCGGCCGGCGGTCGAGACCGCCGAGCTACCGGGCGTCAGCGAGGACCTGCGGCTCAAGGACGCGCTGCGCGTCGGTGGCACCTTCACCATCGTGGTCCTCACCCTCCTGAACTCGCTCGACGAGCTGGAGTCCGCGGCACTCGGCACCCTCGCGCCCGACATCCGCGACTCCCTCCACGTCAGCAACGGCACCATCGTGTTCATCGTCACGGCGGCGTCGGCGTTCCTCGTGCTCGGCGCCGTCCCCATGGGCTGGCTGGCCGACCGCTTCAACCGCGGCCGCATCATCGGAATCGCCAGCTTCGCGTTCGCCGGGTTCGTCGCCCTGTCGGGCCTGGCGGTCAACGCCTTCATGCTCTTCCTCACCCGGATGGGCGTGGGCATGGCGAAGTCGAACACCCTCGTCGTCCACGGCTCGCTCCTCGCCGACCAGTACCCGATCGCGACTCGCGGCCGCATGAACGCGATCACGCTCACCACGGGCCGGGTGGTGGGCACGATCAGCCCTCTCGCGGTCGGCGCCGTGGCCGCAATCGCCGGTGGACCGGCAGGATGGCGCTGGGCGTTCATCGTCCTCGCCCTGCCCGTGGCCGCCCTCGCCTGGCTGGCCTTCCGCCTCCCCGAACCGCCTCGGGGCCAGTTCGAGAAGCAGGACGTCCTCGGCGAGGTGGTCGAGGAGGAGACGCCCGTCCCGATCTCGATGGAGGCGACCTTCGCCCGGCTCCTCCAGATCGGCACCATCCGCTCGGCGGTGTTCGCCTTCGCCGCCCTCGGCTTCGGTCTGTTCACCGTGCCCGTCGTCGGCAACATCTTCCTGGAGGAGGAGTACGGGCTCGGCTCGTTCGGTCGCGGCGCGGTCGCCTTCGTCAGTGGCGTGGCGGTGCTGATCGCCCTGCCGCTCGTGGGCCGGGCCTACGACGCGTCGTACCACAAGGACCCGGCCCGGGCCCTGCGCCTGCTGGCCTGGCTGATCCTGCCCACGGCCCTCCTCACGCCCATCCAGTTCTTCATGCCGAACCCGGTGACGTTCGCGCTCTGGTCGATCTTTCCGGCCGTGCTGCTGTCGAGTGCCTTCGCGTGCGTGAGCCCGCTGCTCCTCACCGTGGTGCCGTACCAGCTGCGGGCCGTCGGCGCCGCGCTCGGCTCGATCTACCTGTTCTTCATCGGCGCGGTCGGTGGGGCGCTGCTCTCGGCGCTGCTCATCGACGCCTACGGCCCCCGCCTCACCATCACCCTGATCGCCCTGCCGTCGTCGCTCGCCGGTGGCCTCCTGCTGCTCCGGGGCTCGACCTACATCCACGGCGATCTGGCCATGATCGTCGACGAGCTCAAGGAGGAGAAGGCCGAGCTCGAGCGCCTCCGCGCCGACCAGGAGAACGTCCCCGCCGTGCAGGTCAGCCACGTCGACGTGGCCTACGGCACGGTGCAGGTGCTCTTCGACGTCGGCTTCGAAGTCCACAGGGGCGAGACCCTCGCCCTGCTCGGCACGAACGGCGCCGGCAAGTCGACGATCCTGCGGGCCATCGCCGGCCTGGGCACACCGTCGCGGGGCGCCATCCGCCACCACGGCCGGTCGATCACCTTCGTCTCGCCCGAGCAGCGCACCCGGCTGGGCCTGCTCCTGTTGCCAGGCGGCAAGAGCGTGTTCGGCGACATGACGGTTCGCGAGAACCTCGACATGGCCACCTGGAACCACCGCAAGGATCGCGCCGGCGTCGAGCGCCGCATCGCCGCCTCCCTCGAGCTGTTCCCCGAGCTGGCCGAACGCCAGGGCCAGCTCGCGTCGTCGCTCTCGGGAGGCGAGCAGCAGCTCCTCGCCCTCGCCGGCGTGCTCGCCTGCGAGCCCGACGTGCTGATGATCGACGAGCTGTCGCTCGGCCTCGCCCCCGTCGTCGTCGAGCGCCTGGTCGGGGTGATGAACCAGCTACGTGAGCGGGAGATGACGATCATCGTGGTCGAACAGTCGCTCAACGTCGCCGCTGCGGTGGCCGACCGGGCGGTCTTCCTCGAGAAGGGGCACGTTCGCTTCGAGGGTCCCATCGCCGACCTGGTGGCGCGCGACGACCTGGTGCGGGCGGTGTTCCTCGGCGCCGAGGGCGGCTGATGCTCGCCTCGCTCTACACCCCGCAGGTCCTGTTCGACGGGCTGATCCAGGGCCTCGTCTACGGCCTGCTGGCCATGGCCCTCGTGCTCGTGTTCCGCTCCGCCAAGGTCGTGAACTTCGCCGCCGGCAACATCGGCCTCGTCGGCGCCGGCCTGTTCGTGCTGTGCGACGTCCAGTACGGCATCCCGTTCTGGCTCTCGCTCGCCATCGCGCTCGGCGTCGGCACGCTCTACGGCGCGGTCGTCGAGCTCGTCGTGGTCCGCCGGCTCTTCAAGGCGCCGCGGGTCATCCTGCTCGTGGCCACCATCGGCGTGGCCCAGCTGTCCCTGCTCATCCTCAACGCCTACCCCGACGTCGTCGGCGAGCGGCTCCCCTGGCCGCAGGTGAGCTCCTCGACGTGGACCCTGGGTGACATCGAGGTGGCCGGACCTCAGCTCGTCATCCTCGTGGCCGCCCCGGTCATCGCCGTCGCCCTCGGCCTCTTCCTCGGGCGCACCCCGCTGGGTCGCACCGTCCGGGCCGCCGCCGGCGACGCGGACCTCGCCCGCCTGCGCGGCATCAACCCGAAGGTCCTGTCCACCATCGTCTGGGCCCTCGCCGGCGCCCTGTCGACCGCCGCGATCATCATGCGCACCGGTCTGGACGGCACGACCCTCGGCCTCCAGGGCGTGGGCTCGGCGACCCTGCTGCGAGCCTTGATCGCCGCGCTGATCGCCCGCTTCGAGTCGTTCCGGGTCGCCCTGGCCGCCGCCGTGGTGATCGGGGTGGGCGAGTCGCTGGTGCGCTTCAACTCGCTCGACCAGCCCGGCATGACCGAGCTGGCCCTGCTCGTCACCGTGCTCGTCGCCGTCGCGGTCCAGGGCCGGCTCGAGACCGGGTCGATCGACGTTCCCTCGCAGTACACCTACGCCCCTCAGGTGCGCTCGTTGCCCGAGCGCCTGCGCGGGATCTGGTGGGTGCGCCACCTCGACCGGATCGTGCTGCTCGTGCTGCTCGCCGTGGCACTGGCGGTGCCGTTCGTGGTCACCGAACCGTCGCGCCAGCTGCTCTACACGACGATCGCCGCCTTCGCGATCTGCGCGCTGTCGCTGACGGTGCTGACCGGCTGGGCCGGCCAGCTGTCCCTCGGCCAGATGGCCCTCGCAGGGGTGGGGGCATTCACGGGTGCCGCCCTCGCACGGGGCCTCGTCGTGGACTGGGTGGTCGCCGGCCGGCGCCTCGTGTACGTCGAGCTCTACGCCTTGCCCTTCGCCGGCGCGCTCGTGCTCGGTGCGCTGACGGCCGCCCTGTTCGCCGTCGTCATCGGCGCCGGGGCGCTCCGGGTGCGGGGCCTCATGCTGCCAGTCACCACCTTCGCCTTCGCCATCGCCGCGGAGAGTTGGCTGTTCCGCCTCGAGATCTTCAGCGGGGGCAACGCGTCGTCGGTCCCGTTCCTCCGCGGCGACCTCTTCGGCGTCGACCTGCGCGAGCAGCGCAGCTACTACCTGCTGACCCTCGCCGTGCTCGTCGTGATCATCGCCCTGCTCGGCCGCCTGCGCCGCTCGGGGGTCGGTCGGGTCACCCTCGCGGTGCGGGACAACCCCGACAGCGCGGCGGCGTACACCGTGCACCCGGGGTTCGTGAAGCTCCGGGCGTTCGCCCTGTCGGGGATGATCGCCGGTCTCGGCGGCGTGCTGCTCGGCGGCGCCACCCAGCAGATCCCGTACAACGAGTCCTTCTTCACCGTGGAGTTCTCGCTCAGCCTCGTCGCCATGGTCGTGATCGGCGGCATGGGCTCGACCGCCGGCGCCGTCGTCGGCGCGCTGTGGGTGATCGGCCTGCCCGCGCTGTTCCCCGACAACGACCTGTTCCCGCTGCTGGCGTCGAGCATCGGCCTGCTGGTGCTGCTCCTCTACTTCCCGGGCGGGCTCGTGCACCTCGTCCACCGGCTGCGGAGCGGGCTGTACGACTGGCTGGAGCGCCGCCTCCCGCTCGCCGAGAAGGCGACGACCGCGCCACCCGCGGCCGTCGGCCGCACCACCCGTCCCCCGGTGGAGGCTGCCGAGGCGCTGCGGTGCACAGCGGTGGGCGTGCACTTCGGCGGACTGGTCGCCAACGACGCCATCGACCTGGTGGTCCGCCCCGGCGAGATCGTCGGCCTGATCGGCACGAACGGCGCCGGCAAGTCGACGCTCATGAACGCGATCGGCGGCTTCGTGCCGGCCACGGGGACGATCGAGCTGCTCGGCACCCCGGTGCACGGGAAGTCGGCCGCGGCCCGGTCCCGGCTGGGCCTCGGCCGCACCTTCCAGGCGGCGCGGCTCTTCCCCGAGCTGACCGTGCGGGAGGCGGTTCAGGTCGCGCTCGAGGCGCGGGGCCGGACGAGCCTGCTCGAGGTCTCGCTCTTCTCCCCCCGGGCGGCGCGCGCCGAGCGGCGCAAGCGGTCCGACGCCGCCGAGCTCATCGACTTCCTGGGCCTCGGCCGCTACGCCGACCAGCCCGTGGCGTCGCTCTCCACCGGCACCCGCCGCATCGTCGAGCTCGCCGGCCTGCTGGCCCTGGATGCCCGCGTGCTCTGCCTCGACGAGCCCACCGCCGGTGTCGCCCAGCGCGAGGCCGAGGCCATGGGGCCGCTGCTCGTCGAGATCCGCCGCCAGCTCGGCGCCTCGATGCTCGTGATCGAGCACGACATGCCCCTGATCATGGGCATGAGCGACCGGGTGTACTGCCTCGAGCTGGGCAAGGTGATCGCGGAGGGCGACCCGGTCAGCGTGCGCAACGACCCCGTCGTCGTCGCCAGCTACCTGGGCACCGACGAGCGGGCCATCGCCCGCAGCGGGGCGATCGCGGCCGACCCCACGGCAGACCCTGGTCCTGAGCCAGAGCCCTCGGGCGCCTGATGCGGGGGTCCGGCGCCGAGCGCGCGGCTGTGGCGCACCCTTGGCGCTCCGGCGGCGCCACGGGATGCACGTCCGGCCGTGGCTCGCGCCCGGCCGCGGGATCTTCGCCCGGTTGCGTCGTTCGGCCGCCGGAACGGGTGACGCCAGCCGACCGGTAGGGTCGACACGTGGGTAGCGGGGGCCGGGTCACGATCCTGGACGTGGCCACCCGCGCCGGCGTGAACCCCGGCACGGTGTCCCGGGCCCTGAACCGGCCTGAGCTCGTGGCGGCGGCGACTCGTGAGCGCATCGAGGCCGCCGTGGAGGAACTGGGCTTCGTTCCCAACCGCGCCGCGCGTGGCCTCATCACCGGACGCACGGGCAACATCGCCGTGATCGTGCCGGACATCACCAACCCGTTCTTCGCCCGGCTGGTGCGGGCAGTCGAGCGGTCCGCACGGGAGGCCGGGCTCCAAGTGCTGCTCGTCGACACCGGCGAGCAGAGCGACGAGGAGGTACGGGCGGCGAGGGCGCTCAGCCACGAGGTCGACGGCCTCATCGTGGTCTCGCCCCGCAAGCTGCACCGTGCCCTCGACGAGCCGACGCCCTCCACGCCGACGGTGTTCGTGAACCGCCCCGCCGCCGGGAGGGCGTCGGTGGTCATGCGCTCGGCCGACGCCGCCGAGGAGGCCCTGCACCACCTCGCCGGGCTCGGCCACCGGCGCCTCGTCTACGTGGGCGGGCCGCCGGGCTCCTGGGCGGCGACCGAGCGCCGCAATGCGGTCGTGCGCACCGCCGACGCCGCAGGGATCGAGGTCGTCGCCGTGCGGGTCGACGCCCCGACCGTCGAGTCCGCCGCCACCGCGGTCGACGTCGTCGTCGACCGGGAGGCCACCGCAGTGATGGCCTTCAACGACCAGCTGGCCCTCGGCGTGATGTCGGGCCTGGCCCGGCGTGGTGTGTCGGTGCCCGACGCGGTGAGCGTGGTCGGCTGCGACGACGTGCCCATGGCCGAGATGGTGGCGCCGCCGCTCACCACCATCGCCATGCCCACCGACGAGGCCGGCGCCGCCGCGCTCCGCCTCCTCACCGGTGAGCCGGCGACGGTCGAGCTCGCCGGCCGGCTCGTGGTCCGCGCCTCCACCGGCCCCGCCCCCACCCCCTGACTCGGGTCAGCGGCGGCCGCGAACGAAGGCCTCGCCGTCGGCGATCTCTCGTTCTGGGACCACGCTGGCGTCGTGCCCCAACGGTGGTCCCAGAACGCGGTGTCACCGACCAGCGCCGGCGTTCCTCCAGCAGGAACGCGAGGCGGGACCTCGCGTTCATGCTGGAGGTTGGATCAGGGGCGGAGGCGGTAGAGGACCTCGCCGGCGTCGGGGACGACGAGGGCGTCGGGGTCGTCGGCCCAGTCGGCAGGATCGACGGTGGCGGGGTCGAGGTAGCCGAGGTTGGCCCGGCGGGTGACGGCCTCGGGGATGCCGGTGGCGAGCACGACCCGCACCCGCGGGCGCTCCCCCTCGACCGGGTCCCACGTGCCGGCGCCGTAGAGGTGGGTCGAGTGGGCCAGTTCGCCCCGGGGGTGGGCGCGGTACCGGTCCCAGTGGGCAAGGAAGTAGTCCCGGCAGTGGTAGCCGAGCCCGTCGAGGGCGGGGTGCATGGCCGCGATCTGGGTGATGTGCGGGGCGTGGAGGACGACCTCGCCGCCGTCGGCGACCACCGGCTCGACCTTGTAGAAGCCCTTGGCGCCGGTCCAGAGGTCGTCGTAGCGGGGCGCAACCAGCGACAGCACCCGCCGCACGGGCCGGTCGAGGTACACGACGTGGGACTCGGCAGCCACGTCGGCGGCGGCCTTCCACGAGCCGATGGGGTCGCCGAACGCCACCGCTTCCAGCGCGCCCGAGGCGGCGTCGACCACGACCGACAGCGCGTGGCGCTCGCCCTCGACCAGGGCGGCGGCGGCGTGGACGAGGGCCCGCACCGGTGTGATGCCCCGGGCGCCGATGATCTCGGCGCTGGAGATGAGCGCACCGAGCCAGTGGGTCAGGTCGATGAGCTCCTGTCCCGACAGCCCCGGGAAGAGGTACTTCTCGCCACCGGAGAACCCGACCACCTCGTGGGGCAGCACGGGGCCGACGACGAGGGTCACGTCGCTCTCCACCACGAGGCGGTTGACCCGCACCGCCACCGACTCGTCGAGGCGCCCGTCCGACAGGCGGCGGACGGTGGCCGCGTCGAGGACGCCGACCTCGGCGAAGGTGGCGTCGTCCCACCACTCGTGGTTCACGACCTCGAGCCCGTCGACGCCGACGAGCGCCCGCCGGGCGGCCTCGTCCATCGGGGCGTGGGTGCCGAGGGCGACGACGGCGACGCACGACCGCACCCGGCCGGCCACCGCCTCGTGCACGGCGCCGAGCAGCAGCGGCAGCGGGCACGCCCGGGTGGCGTCGGGGATGACGAGGCACAGCGACCGCCCGTCGAGGTCGAGCCCCGCAAGCTGCTCGCGGACGAAGGCCCGCACCGCCTCGTCGCCGACGGCCTCGTGGGGCCCACCGAGGAGCGCGGTCACGGCACCGCCGCCAGCACCCGGGGGCCTTCGGCCACGACCCGGTCGTACGCGGCGGCGACCGCCGGCGCCCAGGAGCGCAGCGTCGGCCCGACCCCCAGCTCGGCGGCGGCCAGCGGGCCGCCCGTGGCGAGGGCCGCCCGCACCTCGTCGGCGGCGGGGTCCTCGACCGACCGGGCGGCCACTGCGGCGAGCCAGGCGGCGACCACCACCGCGAACCGGTCGAGGGACAGCCCCCGGGCCTGGCGGGCCCCGACGACGGGCAGCACTCGCTGGGCCAGCTTCCGGGAGCCGTCGGCGCCCACCTGCGCGCACGTGTGCCCGAGCGCCGGGTTGGCGAACCGTCGCAGCGCGTCGGCGGCGTAGGCGACGGGCTCGGGCCCGCCGTCCGCGGCGTCGACCACGGCGAGCACGTCGTCCACCAGGGCCCGGACGAACCCGGCGACGAGCGGGTCGGCCACCGCCGACGCGATGGTGTCGTGATCGGCCAGCAGACCGCCGTACGCGAGCGCCGAGTGCGGGGCGTTGAGCAGCCAGAGCTTGCGCTGCTGGTGGGCACCGACGTCGGCGACGACCTCCACCCCCGCCTCGGCCAGCGGTGGGAGCCCGTCGACCGCCTCGACCACCCACGAGCGGTGGGCCTCGGCCACGACCGCCGCCTCGTCCACCAACCCGAGGCGCTGCGCCACCTCGGCGCGGTCGGCGTCGGTCGTCGCCGGCACCATGCGGTCGACCACCGAGCACGGGAACGCCACCTCGGCCTCGATCCAGGACACCAGCCCGGGCGGCCCCACCTCCGGGGCGACGCCCAGCACCCTGTCCCGCAGCACGTGCCCGTTGTCGAGCAGGTTGTCGAGCGAGGCGACCACGAGCCCACCCTGACCCTTGCGCCGGCGCCCGTCCAGGCCCGCGACGAGAACGGCCACCGCCGAGCCGGGCCCCACCGAGTCGTAGCCCTTCTCGGTGACCGTCAGGGTGACGAAGGACGTCGCCGGGTCGGCGATGGCGGCCACCGCGACCGGCGCGCCCGTGGCCACGGCCACGAGCGAGCCGATCAGCCGGGTCGCGGCCGGCACCCCCGGCTCCCGGGTCGTCACGGTGTAGAGCCCGTCCTGCGGCGCGAGCTGCTCCTCTGCGGTCGGATGCCGCAACGCCACCGCCCGGATCCGCGCGTCGTGCCCGACCCGGCAGAGGTCGTCGGCGTAGACGCCGAGGTGGGCCCGGGCGAAGGCACCCGGCCCGAGGTGCACGAACGGCGCCGGGCCCGTCCGGTCGTAGGTCGGCGGCGCCACCCCCCGGGCCTCGGCCAGCGTCGCCGCGGACAGCCGCCTCACCGCCACGCCCCCCGGGAGCGACGAACTGACTCCCAGAACCGACCAGCTGCGATCGGCGTCACCCGTCGGCGCGCCACCGGGCCCGTAGGCGGTGGGCGGCGAGCTTGGGGCGACGGTCGCGGGTGAACACGCCCTTCTTGTTGCCCTCGACGCGCATGAACGACGGCATGGTGGCGAAGTCGGCGAAGTTCCAGACGTGCTCGCCGACGACGGCGTCGAGACGGTCGAAGACCCGGTGGTAGGTGTCGAGCAGGTCGGCCTGGTACTCCTCGGTCCACGGCTCGGACGTCGCCGAGCGCAGGCCGGCCACCGCGTCGCCGCCGTACTCGGTGACGAGGATCGGCTTGCCGTGCTTGTCGGCCCACGCCACGAGCTCGGCCTCGAGACCCTGCTCGGCCTCGGCCAGGTCGAAGCCGAGGTACCAGCCGTAGTAGCGGTTGACCATCACCACGTCGGCCAGCTCGGTGACGAGGCAGGCGTCGGGGGGCGACAGGAGCATGTTCACGAAGCCGACGGGGCGGGTCGGGTCGAGCTCGCGCACGAGGTCGAACAGCGGCGCGAAGTAGGCGCGGGACTCGGGGGTGTGGGACTCGGGCTCGTTGGCCACGCTCCACAGGACGACCGAGGGGTGGTTCTTGTCCCGGGCGACGAGCTCCTCGAGGTGGCGGCGGTGCGCCGCCGCGGTGGCGTCGTTCACCGTGTCCTCGCTGAAGGTGACCCGGTCGCCGCCGAGGAACATGCCGCCGCCGACCCCGAGGTTCATGCCCACCGCGGCGGTCTCGTCGATGACCACGAGCCCGAGCCGGTCGGCGTGGTCGAGCACCTCCTCGGCGTACGGGTAGTGCGACGTGCGGAAGGAGTTGGCGCCGAGCCACTCGAGCAGGGCGAAGTCGTGGACCATCGACGCGGCGTCATGGCCCTTGCCCCGGACGACGTGGTCCTCGTGCATGCCGAAGCCCTTGAAGTAGAAGGGCTCGTCGTTGATCAGGAAGCGGGTGCCGTCGACCCGCACGGTGCGGATGCCGACCGGCAGCGAGTAGTGGTCGACCACGGCGTCGCCCTCGACGAGGTCGACCCGCAGGTCGTAGAGGTAGGGCGTGCCGGGGCCCCAGAGGTGGGCGTCGGGCACCCGCAGCTCGGTGTCGGCGCCCGTCGCCCCGGCCACGAGCGCACCGTCGGCGTCACGCAGCTCGACCCGCACCGTCGCCGTCGTCTCCCCCGCCACCGCGGTGGTGCAGCGCACCACGCCGGTCGTGCCGTCGCGGTCGGTGACCACGGTGACGTCGTCGAGGTGGGCCGGCGGCGTCGCGCACAGCCAGACGCTGCGGTGGAGGCCGCCGTAGTTGAAGAAGTCGTAGTAGTAGAGCGCCTGCTTGCGCCCGTCGGGCTTCGTGTTCGTCATCCCCGGCGGGATCGACTGCCACGACAGCTCGTTGTTGACCGCCACCGTGAGCCGGTGCTCCTCGCCGGGGCGCACGTGGGCGGTGAGGTCCGCCTCGAACGGCAGGTAGCCGCCCTCGTGCTCGCCGACCTGCTCGCCGTCGAGCCACACCGTGGCCCGGTGGCAGGCGGCGTCGAAGCGCACCACGACCCGTTGCCCCTCCCACCCCCGGGGGACCAGCACCGTGCGCTGGTACCAGACGTCGCCGACGTGGTCGTGCACGTCCTGGTCCACGAACAGGTCGTTGAAGCTGGAGGGGACGGGGATGGCCCGCGAGCCGGCGAGTGGGGCCTCCCACCAGCGCTCGTCCCGGCCGGCGTGCCGCGTGTCCACGGCGAACTCCCAGAGCCCGTCGAGGGTGCGGGCCTCCCGGGCCACGTTGTCCTGGGGTCGCAGCATGGGTCTCCTGTCGGGGTCCGGTTGTTCGAGGGGGTGAGTCGTTCAGCCCGCGACCCGGAAGGCCGAGCGGGCCAGGCCATACGCGAGGTCGGCGGCGACGGCGTGGGCCTCGTCTTCCTCCAACCGGTGCTCGGCCACGAGCTCGGCGAGGAAACCGGCGTCGAGGCGGCGGGCCACGTCGTGACGGGCGGGGATGGTGAGCAGCGAGCGGGCGTCGTCGTTGAAGCCGACGGTGTTGGCGAAGCCGGCGGTCTCGGTGGTCTGGCGACGGAAGCGCCGGATGCCCTCCGGGCTGTCGTGGAACCACCACGGCGGGCCGAGCCGAAGCGCCGGGTAGTGGCCGGCCATCGGAGCGAGCTCACGGCTGTAGGTGCTCTCGTCGAGGGTGTAGACGACGACGGTGAGGCCCGGCTCGTTGCCGAAGCGGTCGAGCAGCGGCTTGAGCCCGCCGACGAAGTCGATGGTGGTCGGGATGTCGGCGCCGAGGCCGATCCCGTAGCGGGCCCGTTGCGTCGGGTTGTGCTCGCGCCACGAGCCCACGTGGAGCTGCAGCACGAGCCCGTCGTCGAGGCTCATGGCCGCCATCTCGGTGAGCAGCTGGGCCCGGAAGCGCTCGGCGTCGCCGGGCTCGGCCCGACCGCCGACCACACGACCGAAGAGCGCCTCGGCCTCGGCGGGCGACAGGTCCGCGGTGGCCGCCGTCGGGTGGCCGTGGTCCGACGCGGTGGCGCCGGCGGCGCGGAAGACGGCGCGGCGGGCGCGCAAGGCGGCCAGGTAGCCCGACCAGGACGAGGTGTCCTCCCCCGTCAGCTCGCCGAGGCGGGCGACGTTCTCGAGGAAGCGGGGCCCGTCGGGGTCGACGACGTCGTCGGGCCGGAACGTCGGCGCGACCACGCCCGACCAGCCGGATGCCCGGATGGCGGCGTGGGCCTCGAGGGAGGCGAGGGCGCCGTCGGTGGTGGTGAGGAATTCGATCCCGAAGCGCTCGTAGAGGGCCCGGGGGCGGAAGGCGTCCTCGGCGAGGCAGGCGCAGACCTCGTCGTAGACCGCGTCGGCGGTGTCGGGCCCGAGGCGCTCCGCGATGCCGAAGACCTCGCCCAGGGTGTGGTCAAGCCACAGCTTCGACGGCGTGCCGAGGAAGAGCCGGTAGTGCTCCGCGAAGGTGCGCCACACCTGGCGGCCGTCGACCCCGGGGGCGTCGCCGTCGAGGGGGCGGACGCCGAGCGCCTCGAGCGGCACGCCCTGGCTGTGGGCCATGCGCAGGAAGTAGTGGTCCTTGGTGACGAGCTCGGTGGCGGGGTCGCCGATGGGGAGGTCGCCGGCCAGGCCGGACGGGTCGATGTGGCCGTGCGGGCTCACGATCGGCAGGTCGCGGGTGCCCTCGTAGATGGTTCGGGCCACGGCCCGGGTCGCCGGATCCGGCGGGAGGAGGCGGTCGGGGTGGAGCACTCTGCAAAGGTTTGCATAGTGCGGGCTCGAGGCGCAACGATGGCGCATGACCGACGCCGCCGCGACCACGCCCTCGTTCCCCGACGGGTTCCTCTGGGGAGCCGCCACCGCCGGCCACCAGGTCGAGGGTGGCAACGTCAACGCCGACATCTGGCCGCTCGAGTGGGCCCAGCCGTCGCTGTTCGTCGAGCCGTCGGGCGACGCCTGCGACCACTACCACCGCTACCCCGAGGACATCGCCACCATGGCCGAACTCGGGCTGAACGCCTACCGGTTCTCGCTCGAGTGGTCCCGCATCGAGCCCGAGCCCGGGTACTTCTCGCGGGCGGCGCTCGACCACTACCGCCGCATGATGGGCACCTGCCTCGACCACGGCGTCACCCCGGTCGTCACCTACTGCCACTTCACCACCCCGAGGTGGTTCGCCGGGCAGGGCGGCTGGACCAGCGCCGACGCCGTCGACCGCTTCGCCCGCTACGCCGAGCGGGCCACCGCGCACCTCGGCGATCTCCTCGGCTGGGTGGCCACCCTCAACGAGCCCAACGTCGTCACCATGCTCGAGCTCACCGGCGTGATCCCGATGGGGACCAGCAGCGACGAGGCGCCGGTGGGCGACGCGGCGGCCGACGACACGGACGGGGGCGCCGCGGCGACCTTCGGCGTCGGCGGCCACGACCCCGACCGCTACCGCATGGGCCTCGTGGGCACCGACGTCGAGCGCATGAGCGCCATCCACCGCGCCGCCGCCGACGCCATCAAGGCCGGTGCGCCTCAGGCACAGGTGGGCTGGACCCTCGCACTCGTCGACCTCCAGCCCGGCGAGGGCGGCGAGGAGCGCTTCGCCGGTGCCCGCCAGGGTGCCCAGCTCGACTGGCTGGAGGTGTCGAAGGACGACGACTGGGTCGGCGTGCAGACGTACTCCCGCAACGTGCTCGGGCCCGATGGCGTCCTGCCCGTCCCCGAGGGCGTGCCCACCATGCAGACGGGCTGGGAGGTCTACCCCCCGGCGCTCGGCCACACCGTCCGCCTCGCCGCCGAGCACGCCGGCGTGCCGGTGATGGTCACCGAGAACGGCATGGCCACCGACGACGACGCCGCCCGCCTCGCCTACACCCGAGGGGCGCTCGAGGGGCTGGCCGGCGCCATCGCCGACGGCGTGGACGTGCGCGGGTACCTGCACTGGACCCTGCTCGACAACTTCGAGTGGATGGCCGGCTTCGCCAAGACCTTCGGCCTCGTCGCGTTCGACGCCGAGACCTTCGCCCGCACGGTCAAGCCCACCGCCCGCTGGCTCGGCGAGGTCGCCAAGGCCAACGCGCTGGTCTGAGCGGCGCCGCCGCAAAGACGGCCGTGGTCACGGCATGGCCTTGCTGACCCGACCGATTCGCCGCCGGCTCGGCCGGCCGACCGCCGTCCTGGTCCCGCTCGCCCTCGCCATCACCGTCACCATCGCCGCCACGGCCTGCCACAGCGACCGCGGGCCCTCGTCGGGCGCATCCGACACGACGGTCACGGATGCTTCGGATGCGCACCGACCGCTGCGCTCCGAGGCCGCGCCGGGACGCGTGCCCGACCCCTCGGTCGCCCCTCTCAGCGAAGGGCGCGGGCGGGCGGTGGGAGGACTGCGCTTCGACGTCGGAGCGTTCGGTTACGAGGAGGGCGAGTTCTCGTTCGGCGGTCGGGCTCGGGCCATCGCGGCCGCCGGGCTTCCGCCTGCCCCCTATCGCAGCCGCATGATCGTGTGGACGCCCCGTGACCCCCGGGAATTCAACGGCACCACCGTGGTGGAGTGGGCACAGGTGAGCGACGTCGGCGACTTCGAGCTCACGGTCGAGACCAACGACGAGGCGGCGATGCTCATGGAGGACGGCTACGCGTTCGCCGTCGTCAGCGCCGAGCAACGAGGCGTCTGCGCGCCGACCGCCGACGGCTGTCCCGGCACCTCGCTGGTGGGCGCCGACCCGGAGCGCTACGGCGCCCTGCGCCATCCCGGGGACGCCTACGCCTTCGACATCTTCGACCAGGCCATCGAGGCGATCCGGTTCCCGACCGGGGTGGCCCCGCTGGGCGGCCTCGACACCCGATTGGTCATCGCGCAGGGCTTCCAACGATCCGTCGCCAAGTACTTCCCGCACGGCACACCGGACCCTCCGCCGGCGGACGCGCCCCTCGGGGTCCATGGTCCGCTGAACGCCTACCTCGCGAGCGGGTCCGACGACGACGCTCGGCTCGTCGATGCCTTCCTCGTGGACGGTGCCGCCCCTGCGGGCCAGCCCGAGGGGTACCGCGTCCCCACGCTGCATCACCTTGATGAGTCGGCGATCGAGGCGGAGCCGACACCCGACGGCCCGAACCACGTGACCTGGGAGGTCGTGGGCGCCCCCCACGCCGACCGGTGGTCGGTGGACCACGTCGAACTGCCGGGGCCGGGCCCACTCGCCCCCCGACTGTCCCTCCCGGAGGAG
The DNA here is from genome assembly GCA_016794585.1 of Acidimicrobiales bacterium. NCBI lineage: Bacteria > Bacillati > Actinomycetota > Acidimicrobiia > Acidimicrobiales > Acidimicrobiales bacterium. The sequence goes on along the minus strand of JAEUJM010000009.1, from coordinate 88,999 downwards.
CAGGCCCGCCGCGCCCGGTTCGACGACTTCGGCGTCACCGAGGACCCCGCTGGGGCCGTCTGCGCGCCCGGGACGGCCCGGGGCACCCGCTTCCCCCGTCGCTACTCGCTGACGGCCGCGCTGGCCGCACTCCGGACCTGGCTCGAGACCGGCGTCCCGGCACCGGCGGCTCCCCGGGTGGAGCGGGCCGACCCGCTTCCCGACGATGCGGCCCAGACGCTCGCTCGGGACCGTGACGGCACGGCTCGGGGCGGCCTACGGCTGCCGATCGTGACCGTGCCGTCGTCCGCCTACGACGGGGAGGCGTGCATCTCGTCGGGCACGTCGGCCCTGCTCCCGGCATCCCGACTCGCCTCGCTCTACCCGTCGCACCGCGACTACGTGAGGCGACTGGCCACGGCGACCGACCGGGCGGTCGCGGACGGCTTCCTGCGCTGCCCGGACGCCGAGGACATCCTGCAGGTGGCGTCGGCGTCCGACGTCGGTGGCGACGACCGGTTCGAGACGGCTCCCGCCTGCGCCTGAGGCCGCGACGGGCGCGGCGCCCACCTCAGAAGCGGGCGATCCAGCCGCCGTCGACGAGGATCGTCTGGCCGGTGATCCAGTCGCCGGCGCGAGAGCAGAGCAGCAGCAGGGTGCCGACGAGGTCCTCGGGCGGGCCCGAGGGCTTGCCCGGGATGGTGGCGGCGATGGCCTCGCGGAAGGGCGAGTCCTTGGGGAGGGCCACGTAGGCGCTGTCGTTCTCGACCAGGCCGGGGGCGATGGCGTTGACGTTGATGCCCCGCCCGCCGAGCTCCGAGGCCAGGTTCAGGGTGAGGCCGTGGAGGGCGAACTTGGACACGCCGTAGATGCCGCCGGCCATGAAGGCGCCCGCAGACAGGCCGTTGACGACGCGCCCCCCGCCGCGGGCCTCCATGGCGGGGACCACGGCCTGGGTGCACAGCAGCGGCCCACGCAGGTTGACGTCGATGACGCGGTCCCACTCGTCCACGGGGATGTTCCCGAGCCCGTAGGGCGGGAGGTCGACCATGATCGCGGCGTTGTTGACGAGGATGTCGATGCCACCGAAGTGCTCGACCGTGGCGTCGGCCATGGCCTCGGCCGACTCGGCCGAACGGACGTCGACCGCGACGCCGACGGCCTGCTGGCCCTTGGCGGTCAGGTCGTCAGCGACCGCCTGGGCCGCGGCCTCGTCGAGGTCGGCCAGCACCACGGCGGCGCCCGCCTCGGCCAACGCCTCGCCGTAGACCACGCCGATGCCGCCGGCGCCGCCGGTGATCACCGCAACCTTCCCGGTCAGGTCGAACAACTCGTCTGCACGCATGCCCTCGACAGGACCACGAAGATGTGATCAAGTCAAGTAGCTTGTGCCATAAGCTGGATGTCTTAGCAGCCCGACGGGCTGACGGATCGCAGAGGACGAGGGGGACGCGGTGACCGACACCGAGACCGACCGCTCGGTCCCCGAGGTGCACCTGCACATCGGGGACGAGCGGCGCACGACGGGGAGCGGGGGGGTGCACGAGCACGTCTACCCGGCCACCGGGGAGGTCCAGGGGCCCGTGCCGCTCGCCGGCCCCGACGACGTGCACGACGCCGTGCGGGCCGCCGCCGCGGCCTTCGAGGTCTGGCGGACCTGGACGCCGTGGCAGCGCCGGGACGCGCTCGTCCGGCTCGCCGACCTGCTCGAGGCGGCCCGGCCCGAGCTGGCCCGGCTGTCCGTGCTCGACAACGGCATGACCCTGGGCATCGCCCACTTCACCGCCACCTCGGTGGTCGACTACGCCCGCTACTACGCGGGGTGGGCGGACAAGGTGGAGGGGCGGGTGACCTCGACGCCGGTCCACGGACGCGAGCTGGCCTTCACGGTGCCCGAGCCCTACGGGGTGGTCGGGATCATCCTCACCTGGAACGGTCCGTTGGTCTCGGTGGGCATGAAGGTGCTGCCCGCCCTCGCCGCGGGCAACACGGTGGTCATCAAGCCCTCGGAGCTCACGCCGTACGCCACCGAGCACCTGATGACCTGCGTCGCCGAGGCGGGCATCCCGCCCGGCGTGGTCAACCTGCTGCCCGGCACCGCCGAGGCGGGCGAGGCCCTCGTCCGCCACCCGCTCGTCCAGAAGGTGAGCTTCACCGGCGGGCCCGCGACCGCCTCGCGGATCGTGGTCGCCTGTGCCGAGGACCTGACACCGGTCGTGCTCGAGCTCGGCGGCAAGTCGGCCAACGTCGTGTTCGACGACACGCCGGACCTCGACGCCATCGCCTTCCTCGCCACCGCCTCGGTCCACCAGACCCTGGCCGGCCAGGGTTGCGCGCTCGGCACCCGCCTCGTCGTCCAGGACGGTGTCTACGACGCGCTGGCCGAGAAGGTGGTGAGCTTCACCCGTGACATCACGGTGGGCGACCCCTTCGATCTCACGATCGGGATGGGTCCCGTGGTGAGCCAGGCGGCGCAGGAGCGCATCCTGGCCATGGTCGAGCGGGCCGCCGACTCGGGCGCCGGCACCCTGCTCACCGGTGGCGGCGTCCCCGACGGCGCCGACCCGGGGGGCTTCTTCGTCGAGCCCACGGTGTTCGGCGAGGTCGACCCGCAGAGCGAGCTCGGCCAGGTCGAGGTGTTCGGCCCGGTGCTCTCGCTGATGCGCTTCTCCGACGAGGAGGAGGCCATGACCATCGCCAACGCCACCCGGTACGGGCTGGCCTCCTACCTCTGGACCAAGGACGTGGACCGGGTCAACCGCCTCGTCCCGCGTCTCGCCGCCGGCGGTGTGTACGTCAACGGCGCCTCCCCCGTCACCGGCTGCGAGCTGCCGTTCGGCGGCCTCGGCATCTCGGGCTTCGGCCGGGAGGGCGGCGAGGAGGGCCTGCGGGAGTTCGTCCGGACCAAGGCGGTGGCGATCGCATGACCGTCCCCCTCGATCTCGACGGCGCCGCCGCCGCACTCACCGGCGCCGGCAGCGGCATCGGCCGGGCCACCGCCCTGTCCCTCGCCCGCCGCGGCGCACGCGTGGCGGTGAGCGACCTCGATGGCACACGTGCCGAGGAGACCGCCGCCCTCGTCACCGAGGCGGGCGGGGAGGCCGTCGCGCTGGCGGTCGACGTGTCCGAGCAGGGCGACCTCGAAGCGCTCCGCGCCCGCTGCCTCGAGGCGTTCGGGCGCCTCGACCTCGTCATGAACAACGTCGGCGTGCTGGCCATGGGGCCGGCCGAGGCCATACCCATGGAGGCGTGGCAACGGGTCGTCGACCTGAACCTGCTGAGCATCGCCCGGAGCAACCTGGTGTTCCTCCCCCACCTGCTCGAGCAGGGTCACGGCCACGTGGTCAACACCGCGTCGGCGTCGGGGCTGCTCGCCTACGGGTTCGACCGGCTGCCCTACGTCGCCACCAAGCACGCCGTCGTCGGGCTCTCCGAGGCCCTCGCCATCTACCTCGGGCCCCGTGGCGTCGGCGTCACCTGCCTGTGCCCGTCGGGCGTGATCACCAACATCCTCGAGCAGATCAGCTTCTACGGCGAGGCGGCCACGCCCCGGGCGCCCCAGCACGAGCTGGTCGAGCCCGAGGCGGTGGGCGAGCTCGTGGCCGAGGCGGTGGCGGGCGGCACCTTCCTGGTGGTCACCGCCCCCGAGATCCACGACGAGCTGCGCGAGCGCACGGACGACATCGAGGCGTACCTCCAGCGGATGATCGGAGAGCAGGGATGACCCGCGTCGGCTTCATCGGCCTCGGCAGCCAAGGCGGGCCCATGGCCCGGCGCATCGCCGAGGCCGGCTTCGCCACCACGCTCTGGGCCCGCCGGCCCGAGACCCTCGAGCCCTTCGCCGACTCGGACGCCACCGTGGCCGAGAGCCTGAGCGAGCTCGGCGCCGCCGTCGACGTCCTCGGCGTCTGCGTGGTCGACGACGCCGGCGTGGACGACGTGCTGCGCGGCTCCGACGGCGCGCTGGCCGCCATGGCCCCCGGGTCGGTCGTGATCGTGCACAGCACCGTCCACCCCGACACCTGCCTGCGCCTCCAAGCCGACTTCCCGGAGCTCCACGTGCTCGACGCGCCGGTCAGCGGCGGTGGCCACAAGGCCGCCGAGGGCGAGCTGCTGGTCATGGTGGGCGGTCCCGACGAGGTGGTCGAGCGGTGCCGCCCGATCCTGGCCACCTTCGGCGACCCGGTCCTGCACCTGGGCCCCCTCGGCGCGGGCCAGGACGTGAAGGTGCTCAACAACACGCTGTTCGCCGCCCACCTGGCGGTGGCCGCCGACGGATTCGCGCTGGCGCGGGTGAAGGGACTCGACCTCGCCGCGGTGGCGACCGTCCTGTCGAGCGGGAGCGGCCGCAGCTACGCCGCGGAGGTGGTTGCCGGCGGCGGCGCCTACGACCTCGAGCTCATGGCCCAGCTCGCCGGCGCCCTCCTGGCCAAGGACGTCGGGATCCTCGCGGACCGCACTGGCGCGGACCCCGCCGCGTCGACCCTCGTGCGGGCCGCCGACGACGCCCTCCGCGAGATGGGCGTCGACCGCCCGAGCCCCGGCCGAACCGAGACAGAGACCGAGACAGGAGCCGAACGGTGACCGACGTCGACGAGACCTACCGGGCGATCATGGCGGTGGACCCGCCGGACGCCCCGACCCCGCTCGACCGGGCGGACCGTGAACGCCTCTTCGGCGCCATCTGGACCCGGCCGGGGCTGAGCGTCCGCGACCGGCGCATCGTGACCATCGCCTGCCTCAGCGCCGCCGTCGACGTGGCCGAGATGGACGCCCACGTCTACGCGGCCCTGGCCACGGGTGACCTCACCATCGACGAGCTGAACGAGATCACCCTGCACTTCGCCGTCTACTGCGGCTGGCCCCGGGCCTCGCAATTGGAGATGACGGTGCGGGGCCAGTGGCAGCGCCTGCACGAGGAGCGGGGCGAGCCCACCCCGCCGTTCCCCGAGCGCTCGCACGACGAGCTCGGCCCCGAGCGCCACGCCGAGCGGATCGCCGGCGGCATCGAGTCGTTCGTCGAGGTCAACCTCATCGACGCACCCGGCCAGGACTCGCCCTACTTCCACGCCGGGATCCTGAACTTCGTGTTCGGCCACCTCTGGCAGCGGCCCGGCCTGAGCCGCCGCGACCGCCGCCTGGTGACCGTCCCCTGCGTCGGCGTGAGCGACGCCATCGGGCCGATCTGGTCGCACGTGACCTCCGCCCTCGGGTCGGGCGACATCACCTGGGACGAGATGCAGGAGCTGATCTTGCACTTCGACGCCTACGCGAGCCGCGAGCGGGCCACCGTGCTCCGGGACGTCGCGGCGCAGTGGCAGACTGCGCAGGAGTGAGCCCGAGGAACGAGGGCGTGGCCCGAGCGGCCCGGCGAGGTACGAGCCAGGAGCGGGAAACGTGAGCCTGACCAGAATCGGCGTGGGCCCGGCCTCCGTGGCGCGAACGGCGAAGCGAGCGGCCCGGCGAGGTACGAGCCAGGAGCGGGAAGCGTGAGCCTCGCCGCCGATCCCGCCCCGTCGGCCAGCGCGCTGCGCCTCGTGGTGGCGGCCGAGCGGCTGTTCGCCCGCGACGGCGTCGAGGGCGTGTCGCTCCGCCAGATCGCCGCGGCCGCGGGCTCGGCCAACAACTCGGCCGTCCACTACCACTTCGGGTCGAAGGACGGCCTGATCCGGGCCATCTTCCAGCACCGCCTGCCGCAGTTGCTGGCCGATCGCCGCCTCCTCGTGGCCCGGTGCGACCTCGACGACCTCCGCTCCCGACTCGAGGCCCACTTCCTCCCCGTGCTCGCCCTCGCCGAGGACCCGGAGAACCACTACGTCTCGTTCGTCGAGCAGCTGCAGCGCCACGAGCGAGGCTCGGCCCGTGACCACCTCGACCTGCCTCCCGAGGGCCAGCGCTCGAGTGACGAGCTCCGCGCCGACCTCGAGCGCCTGCTCGCCGACCTGCCCGAGCCGCTGCGGTCGTTGCGCATCGAACAGGCCCAGACCATGGCGGTGCACGCCGCCGCCGATCGGGAGCGGGCGGTCGACGCCGGCGTGGTCGAGGTGCCCTTCGACGTGTTCGCCAACGCCCTGCTCGACGGACTCACCGGCTTCCTCCGCGCCGACCCCTCCCCCGCGACGCTCCAGCGCCTCGACGCATCGGCCGGCGCCGGCGAGCCACCCGAGCGCCCCCGCCTCCTCTGACGCGGCTCAGCGGCCGCAGCGGGTGAGGCCGAGGTCGGACAGGTAGTCGGCGCTGGCGACGACGGGCGCCCACGCGTCGCCGTCGAACTGGTCGAGCTCGACGTGGTGCCAGGTCGCCGAGGATGCCGCCTGGAGCGCCGCCGCCAGGGCGAGGGCACCCTCGCCGAGCGCGACCTGCGGAGCGGACGGATCGTCGCCGGGGCCGTCCTTCACGTGCAGCAGGCGCGCCCGGTCGCCCAGCTCGCCCACCAGGGCTGCGGGATCGACACCGGCGACGTGCACCCAGTAGAGGTCGACCTCGGCGACGGCGGCGGGATCGAGCCGTTCGAACAGGTGCAGCAGCGCCGGCCGGCCGTCGTCGAGCGGGGTGAGCTCCCAGTGGTGGTTGTGGTAGCCGAGCACGAGACCGCGTCGGGCCAGCTGGGCCTGGGCGCCGTTCAGCCGCTCTGCGGCGGCAGCCACCGAATCGGCATCGGCGAACTGGTCGACCCAGAGAAGTGGGACCACCACGTGCTCGACGCCGATCGCCTGCAGCCGCTCCAGCTCGTCCTCGTCGAAGCGGCCCGCCGCCGACAGGCCCGCAAGGGCGCTCGGCACGGTGAGGCCGACCTGGTTCAGGACCGTCCGTGCGTCGTCGGGGTCGACGTCAGCCAGTTGCCCGCCGTAGAGCTCGACGCCCCGGTAGCCCAGTGCCGCCACCCTCGGCAGCAGGCGCAGGAGGCCCTCCCCCGACGAGCGCAGCGTGAAGAGCTGCAGCCCGAGCTGCGGGCGATCGTCGACGTCCGACACGGCTCAGTCGAGTTGGAGGATCTCGATCTGGTTGCCCCACGGGTCGAGCAGATCGACCGATCGCGCCTCCTGACCGCCGGGCGAGCCCTCGAACGCCTGCTCGGAGGTGGCGCCGTTCTCCTCGGCCAGCGCGACCGCGGCGGCGAGGTCCGGCACCTGGATCAAGAAGCTCCCGTTCCACTCGTCCGCCTCGCCGGGCGCGTCCTCGATGAGGATGAACCCCGGGCCGTCCGCCATCGTCAGCACCCGGATGCCGTCGCCGAGCTCGTAGGCGGTCGTGGCCCCGAAGACCGTCTCGTAGAAGGTCGTGGCGTCGTCGACGTCGCCCACGTGGAGCTTGAGCATGATCACCGTCCCCGACGCCGCTCCCTCCGCGGCGGGCGAGGCCGACTCGGTCGCGTCGGGGATCGACATCTCGACCACCCCGTCGTCGGTCGTGGTGGTCGACGCCGGCGCTTCGGTGGTGGTCGACGCGGCGTCGTCCGCCCCGCCCCCGCTCGAGCAGCCCGCCAGCACGATCATCACGGCTGCTGCGGCGATCACCACCCGAGTTCGGCGCATCCCGGGGACGTTACTTATATTTTAACGCTCGTTCAATCTTCTCCGTGCCTGACACGATCCTCGGTCATCGGGCGCTAATTGACGCTCGCGTTAGACGGTCGTAGCGTCGGCGGGGATGAGCGAGACCACGGCCCCGGTGGACGACGAGACACCGGAGGAGGACCCGTTCAGCCAGATGGACCCGGCTATGGCCCGGGCGCCGCAGCCGGTCTTCGCCGAGATGCGCGCCGCCATGCGGGTGCTCCCCATGGAGGGCAGCGTGGTGCTGGCCGGTCGGGCCGAGGTGGACGAGGCCCTCCGCCAGGCCGACGTCTTCTCGTCGAACATGTCCGCGGTGGACCTCCAGAACGTCCGCCCCATGATCCCGCTCCAGATCGACCCGCCCGACCACAAGAAGTACCGCAGGATCCTCGACCCGCTCTTCGCTCCCCGCAAGGTGGCGGCCGAGCTCGAGGAGCCGGTCACCGAACTGGTCAACGAGCTCATCGACGAGCTGGACGACCGCACCGAGATCGACTTCGCCGCCGACTTCTCGACGCGGTTCCCGACCCAGGTGTTCCTCACCCTGCTGGGCCTGCCCCTCGAGAACCTGCCGACCTTCCTCGCGATGAAGGACGGCATCATCCGCCCCAACCACGTCGTGGGCACCGCCTTCGGCACCCCAGAGGCGGTGGCCCACCAGAAGGCCACCGCTGACTCGATCTACGCCTACTTCGACGAGGTGCTCGACGAGCGCGAGCGCGAGCCCCGGGACGACCTGCTCAGCGAGTTCCTCGCCACGGAGGTCGACGGCGTCCGCCTCACCCGCCACGAGATCCTCGACATCTGCTTCCTGTTCCTCATCGCCGGGCTCGACACGGTCACCGCCACGCTGGACTGCATGTTCGCCTTCCTGGCCGAGCACCCCGACCACCGTCGCCAGATCGTGGAGGACCCCGAGCTCATCCCTTCCGCGGTCGAGGAGATGCTCCGCTGGGAGACGCCCGTGATGGGCATCGTGCGGGCGGCGGTGGCCGACACCGAGATCGCCGGCTGCCCGGTCAAGAAGGGCGACCACGTCATCGCCCTCATCGGCTCGGCCAACACGGACGAGGAGTTCCTCGAGGACGCCGACGAGGTGCGCTTCGACCGCGAAGTCAACCGCCACATCGCCTTCGGGGGCGGCATCCACCGCTGCCTCGGCTCGCACCTGGCCCGCCTCGAGCTGCGCATCGCCCTGCGTGAGTGGCACCGGCGCATCCCCGACTACTCGGTGCCCGAGGGCCACGAGCTCGTCTACACCGCCGGCATCCGCTCCATCGAGCACTTCCCGATGGTCCTGGCCCGGCCGGCGACGGCGTAGCCGCGGCCCGACACCACATCGAGCACATCGAGCACATCGACCGAAAGAGGTAGGCCATGGCGGGACCACTGGAGGGCATCCGGGTCGTCGAGGTGGCGAGTTGGATGTTCGTCCCCTCCGCGGGGGCGGTCCTGGTCGACCAGGGGGCCGAGGTCCTGAAGATCGAGCACCCCGAGACGGGCGACCCGCAGCGGGGCCTGGTCACGTCGGGGCTGCTCCCGGGCGGCGCCGAGGGCGTCAACTTCATGATGGAGCAGCCCAACCACGGGAAGAAGTCCGTGGCCCTCGACCTCTCCCACCCCGACGGGCGCGAGGCGCTCCTGAAGCTGGTCGAGACCGCCGACGTGTTCCTCACCAACTACCTGCCCCAGGTGCGGCGCAAGCTGAAGATCGACAACGACGACCTGCGCGCACGGAACCCGAACCTCATCATCGCCCGCGGCACCGGCCAGGGCACCAAGGGCCCCGACGCCGAGAAGGCGGGCTACGACGGCACGTCGTACTGGGCCCGCGCCGGCATGGCCGCGGTGATGCCCGACCGCGACGGGTGGCCCATGGGCCAGGCCGCGCCCGCCTTCGGCGACGTGATGGGTGGCCTGGCCGTCGCCGGCGCCATCGCCAGCGCCCTGTTCAAGCGCGAGCGCACCGGCGAGGCGAGCATCGTGGACGTGTCGCTCATGGCCACCTCGATGTGGCAGATCTCGCCGCTCGTGGTGGCGTCGAAGCTGTTCGGCTTCTCCAAGATCCCCACGGGCGGCGATCGACGCCAGAACCCGAACCCGGGCGTCGCCATCTACCGCACCGGCGACGACCGCCACGTCATGCTCGTCCTGTTGCAGAGCGACAAGTTCTGGGCCGACCTGGTCACCCGGCTCGGCAAGCCCGAGATGGCCACCGACGAGCGCTTCGTCGACTCGGCCGCGCGCGCCGCCAACTGCGTCGAGTGCATCACCCTGCTCGACGAGGCCTTCGCGGCTCACCCCCTCGACCACTGGCGCGAGGTGCTCGAGGACTTCGCCGGCGCCTGGGCCCCCTTCCAGACCCTCGACGAGCTCTACGAGGATCCCCAGGTGGTCGCCAACGGTTACCTCCCGACGATGACCGCGGCGAACGGCCAGGACGTGCAGCTGGTGGCCAGCCCGGCCCAGTTCGACGAGACGCCGACCGAGATCACCCGATGCCCCGGCCACGGCGAGCACACCGACGAGGTGCTGCTCGCCCTCGGGATGGACTGGGACCAGCTCATCGCCCTCAAGACCTCGGGCGCCGTCGGATAGCGCCGGTGGCGGACGCGCGGCGACGGTCGTCGAGCCGGTCGACGCGCCCGGCGTGAGCACGCTCGACGACGGGACGGTGCTGCGGCGCCCCCCCTTCGGCGGCCGAGCCGAGGTGGGCGAGCGCGGGGTGACGACGCAGCGGTCGATCCTGACGGGCGCCCTCGCGGTCTTCGCCGAGCACGGGTACCACGACGCCAAGGTCGAGCACATCGCCGACGCTGCCGGGTGCTCACGGCCCGCGTTCTACCAGTACTTCGCCAGCAAGGAGGACGTCTTCTGGCGCCTGGCGGGCCACCTCAGCCGAGCGCTGGCCGATCTGGCCGCGCGCCTCGATCCGGTCACGGCCGATCCTGATGGCGTGGCGGCCCTGGAGGCGTGGCTCGATGCGCTGGTCGAGGTCGAACGCGTCTACCAGCCCGTCCTGTTGTCGTTCCCCGCCGCCTTTCGCGACGCCCGCCCCGCCGAGCCGTTGCCTCGACCGCTGACCGTCGCGGTGCAAGACGTCATCGAGGGCGGCGCCGCGCTGCCGACCGGCGTCGACGCCCGCACCGCAGCAGAGGCCACGGTGGCGATGGTCCTGCGCAGCGCCCACTACTGGCTCCTCGGGCTCTTCTCGCTCCCCCGCCCTCGCTTCACCCGCGGCCTGGCCGAGACCGTGCACCGCGTGGTCCACGGCCCCCTCCCGGGGGTCAACGTCGGGCCGGTCGTCGGGCCGCCTCCGACCGCGGTCCCGTCCTGGCCCGCTGCACCGGTCGGCGACGACAGCGGGCGCCCGCTGCGCCCCCGCGGCGTCGCCACCCGCCAGCGCCTGCTCGACGCCGCCGGCTCCGTGCTCCCCCGCCGGGGCTACCACGCCACCCGGGTCGACGACATCGTCGACGAGGCGGGCTGCTCCCACGGCACCTTCTACCAGTACTTCGAGAGCACCGATCACGTGTTCCGGACCCTCGCGCTGGCCGCCGGGCGACACATGGCCGACCTGGTCGACGTCTTCCCCACCGAGGCCGACGGGCCCCTCGACGAGTGGCTGGGCCGGTGGTTCGAGGCCTACCGGTCCAACGGCGGCGTCATCAGCGCTTGGCAGGAGATCGATCCGGGCGACCCCGAGCTGGCCGCCATGTCCCTCGACCTCATGGTGGTCTTCTTCGACCGTTTGGCGCGGGCCGTCCACGCCCGCGGCTTCGGGGACACCGACGTGGACGCCATCAGCCTCCTTGCCGTCATCGAACGGGTGCCCTACACCGTGGTCGTGCTGCACGACCTCGACGAGGCCCCCGCCGTCGCCGCCGCCCACCACCTGATCGCCCGGGGCATCCTCGGCCGGGAGGCGGCCGGTGACTGACCCCGACGAGACCGGCGAGACCGGCGAGACCGGCGGCGTCCGCGTGCCGCCTCCCCACCCGCGAGCCGCCGGCGCCACGTGGGAGCGCTCGGACGCCCCGACCTGGCCCGAGCACGTCCCCACCGTGGCAGGCCTCCTGCACCACGCCGTCGCCACCCACCCCGACAACCTCGCGGTGGCCGACGTCCACGAGCGCCTCACCTACGCCGAGCTCGACCGTCGCTCCGCCGCCCTCGCCGCCCACCTCGTGGCCCGCGGCGTGGCGAAGGGCACCCACGTCGGGACCCTGCTGCCCAACGGCGTCGGTTGGGTCGTGGCCTGGGCGGCCATCTGTCGCATCGGAGCCGTCTCGACGCCCGTCAACACCTTCTACCAGGTGCCCGAGATGGCGACGATGCTGCGCCACGCCGACGTCGGCGTGCTGCTGGCGTCAACCACCTTCGGCCCCCAGGACCACACCACCCGCCTCCTGGAGGTCGCCCCCGGCCTCGCCGGTTGCACCAACCCGGACCTGCTGCTCCCCGAACTGCCTCAATTGCGCCGGGTGCTGTTCTGGGACGACGCCGACGTGGCGTGGGCCGAGGCCGGCATCGGCGCCACCCTCGACGAGGCCCCCGACCCCGCCCTCGCCGCCGTGGTCCGGGCCATGGAGGACGACGTCACCCCGGCTGACCCGATGCTCATCACGTACACGTCGGGCTCCACGGGGACGCCGAAGGGCGTGGTGCACGGCCACGGGCCGCTGCTGCGCCACGCCCGCAACCTCGCCGCCTTGTCCGGCCTCGGCCCCGAGGACCGCATCTGGACGCCCATGCCCCTGTGCTGGGTGGGCGGCTTCTCGTTCACCCTGCTGCGGGCGCTGGCGGTGGGCGCCGCCTTCGTCACCCAGGAGCGCATGGACGCCGGCACCGCCCTGGCCCTGCTCGAGCGCGAGCGGGTCAGCTGCGTGAGCGCTTGGCCGGGCATCGGCGTCACCCTCACCGCCCATCCCGACTTCGCCGCCACCGACCTCTCGGCCCTGCGCTACGGCACCTTCCTCGAGGGCCGCCCCGCCGAGTTCCGTCCCGCCGACCCGGGCCTCGCGGTCACCTCGCTCGGCATGTCCGAGACCGGCGGCCCCCACACCTTCTGGACCCAGGAGGAGGACTTCGCCGGCACCACCGAGGCCTACCGGGGCACCTTCGGCCACGAGGTCCCCGGGATGTCCCACCGCATCGTGGACGAGGACGGCAACGACGTGGACGAGGGCGTCGAGGGTGAGGTCTGGGTGCGGGGCTACAGCGTCATGCTCGGCCTCCACAAGCAGGAGCGGGCCGACGTCTTCGACGCCGACGGCTGGTACCACACCGGCGATCGCGGCCTGTTCCGCGACGGCTGGTTCTTCTTCAAGGGCCGCCAGACCGACCTCATCAAGGCCCGCGGCTCCAACGTGGCGCCCTCCGAGGTCGAGAAGGCGCTGGTGTCCCTCGACGGCGTCACCGCCGCCTACGTGTTCGGCGTGGAGCACCCCGTCGACGGCCAGGAGGTCGTGGCCCTCGTCGTGGGCGACGCCGACCTCGACGACGTGCAGGCGCAGCTCCGCGACCTGCTCTCGGCATTCAAGCGCCCGCGGCACCTGTTCCGCCTCGCCGCCACCGACGTCCCCTTCCTCACCAGCCAGAAGCCCGACCGCCGGCGCCTCGCGGCGATGGCCACCGACCTCACCGAGGCGGCCCGCGCCGACGAGTGATCGGTGTCGGCGTTCGGCGACAGTCGGCACTTGTCGTCGAACGCAAACAGAGATACTCTGTCTTCGAACGCCGACAGAGGAGCCGGACGTGCGGCGCATCCAGACCTCGCATGCTTTCGGCGCTGCGATCCGAGCCGCTCGCAAGGACCAGGGCCTGTCCCAGACCGAACTCGCGCGCCGGGCCGGCGTCGGGCGGCCCTGGCTCTCCGAGCTGGAGACGGGCAAACGCACCGTGGAGCTGGGACGCGTCCTCTTGGTGCTCGCCGCGCTCGACCTCGCCATCCATCTCGTCCCGGCACCCCGACCCGGGTCATCCGACATCGACCTCGCACAGGTCCTGGCTGCGCACTCCGATGGCGACTGAGGTGCTGACGGTCCTGCTGGAGGGGCAGCCCATCGGCGAGCTCGAGCGACGGTCCAGCGGCGATCTCCGGATCCGCTTCGACCCGGCCTACACCACCGACGCAGGGGCAACACCACTGTCGGTGTCGATGCCGGCGACCGAGGCGCTCCACGGCGACGCACGGGTCACGCCATGGCTCTGGGGGCTCCTCCCCGACAACGCCGATGTCCTCGCCCGGTGGGGTCGCGCTTTCGGTGTGTCCGTGGGCTCGCCGTTCGCGCTCCTCGGGACCCAGGTCGGCCACGACTGCGCCGGCGCCGTGCAGTTCTGCCTCCCCGAAGCGGTCGACGAACTGCGCTCCCGGCCCGGTGAGGTCGACTGGTTGACCGACGAGGAGATCGCGACGCGGCTCCGATCACTGCGAGCCGATTCGGCGACCTGGCTCGGCCCAGGCTTCACAGGGCAATTCAGTCTCGGCGGAGCACAGGCCAAGACCGCGTTGCACCGAGCGGAAGGTCGGTGGGGTGTCTCCCGGGGCTCGATGCCGACCACGCACATCCTCAAGCCGGCGGTCGCCGGGTTCCACGCCCAGGACCTCAACGAGCACATCTGCATGGCGGCGGCTCGACACCTCGGTCTGCAGGTCGCGGCCGCTCGACTTGAACGGTTCGAGGACGAGTCGGCCATCGTCGTCGAACGGTTCGACCGCATCGAGCGCGGTGGCCACCTCCTGCGCATCCACCAGGAGGACCTCTGCCAGGCGCTCTCGGTGCCGCCCACCCGGAAGTACCAGTCGGAGGGTGGTCCCACGCCCCGACGGATCGCCGCACTGCTCCGGTCCACCATCGCGGGGCCCGCTGCCGAGACCGACGTCTGGCGATTCGTCGATGCGCTCGCCTACAACTGGCTGATCGCAGGGACAGACGCCCATGCGAAGAACTACAGCCTGCTGCTCGCCGGGGACCAGATCCGGCTGGCCCCGCTGTACGACCTCGCCTCGTTCCTGCCCTACGACGAGAGCGCGGGGCACCGGGTCAAGCTGGCCATGAAGGTCGGCGACGACTACCGACTCGCCGGAACAGATCGAGCGTCGGCCTGGGAGCGCACCGCCGACGATTTGGCAGTGGATCGAAGCCGCCTGCTGCAGCGCGTCCACGACCTGGCGGCACGAACGCCGGCCGCCTTCGCCACGGTGCTCGGCGACCTCGACGAGCCCGCACTCGACACCGACCTCCCTCGTCGTCTCGTCGACCTGGTCACCGAGCGCTGCCGGCGCTGCGCTGCCCTCCTCGCCTGAGGCCTCCTGCTCGGTCACCAGCGGAGGCCGAAGAGGATACGGGCCGGGAACCTCCTCGAGATCGTGCTCCGCGACCTGGCCGACGACGTCCTGGCCATCCACGCAATGGCGCTTCGAGCCGCCTTCTCCGACCTGCTCCCTTGATCGACGAGACGCGATGACCCCTGACGAGAAGCGCTACCGGACGAAGAGCGGTCGAACCCTGACCGACGCTGACATCGAGGCACTGGCCGATGAGGTCGAGGCCGCCAACTACGACGTCGAACAGGTGAAGCCTCGGCGGGGCCGCCCTCTTCTCGGCAGCGAGCCCGCAGAGGTCGTCCCCGTCCGCCTCGATCCCGAGCTCAGGGATGCGGTGGCCGCTCGCGCCGAGGCCGACGACACCTCGACCAGCGACATCATCAGAAGGGCACTCCGGGCCTTCCTCGACGTGGCCTGACCCCGCCCATCCGCTCAGGTCAACAGCGAAGGCCGTGCACCGCCTTGACGCCAGTCAAGCCGCTGGTCAGGTCCTCGAGACGTCGGAGCGTCGACGCCGACGGCTCGCCATCCCACATGAGGACCACTCCAGGTCGATCCCGCAAGTAGGTCACTTGTCCACCGCTGCCCGACGCAATGGATTGTGCGCTCGTTGCCGCGGCGTCCAACTCGGCACCCGAACCCTCGTCGAACTCGACGACAACCCAAGTATCGAAACCCCTTACCTCTGCGACGGTTGGAAACTGCTCCCGACGGACCTCTGTCAGAGCGCAGTCGCCCGTCGCTTGCTCACTCACTCCACCTTCTGAAGCACAGCTCGTGAGGAGGAGAGTGAACACGAGCATCACACGCGAGCGCCGACTGACCCAGCGGCGTCCAATGGCGGGCGGACCCGTCGGCGTCTGGAATCCCGATCCTGGGTCACCCGGCCAGCGTTTCACAACCGATCAAGGGGGCGGGCCCTTGGCGCCTCAACCGAGTCGACCCGGTCTGACACGAGCGAAGGCTACGAACGCGGTCAGGTGAAGGTGAAGGTGAAGGGGGCCTCGTGGGGGCCGCGGACCAAGCTGCTGGGGAGGTAGGTCGCCTCGCCGGTCTGGGTGAAGGCGGTGCGCCGGCGGGCCATCTCCTCGAAGAGGACGCGGGCCTCCATGCGGGCCAGGGCGGCGCCCAGGCAGAAGTGCTCGCCGAAGCCGAAGGCCAGGTTGGGGATGGCCGTCGCACGGGTGAGGTCGAGCTCGCCGGCGGTGGGGCCGAAGACCGCCTCGTCGCGGTTGCCCGAGGCGTAGAGCATGACCAGGTAGTCCCCCTCGGCCACGGGGATGCCGCCCACCTCGGTGTCGGCGGTGACGGTACGGGCGAACTGCTGGATGGGCGTCACCCAGCGGAGGAGCTCCTCCACCGCCGCGGGGATGGCGTCGGGTTGGTCGTAGAGGCGATCCCGGTCGGCGGGGCGGGCGGCCAGCTCGATGAGCGAGCCGCTCATGAGGTGGCGCGTGGTCTCGTTGCCCGCCACCACGAGGGACATGATGAAGGTGAGCAGCTCGCCGATGGTGGGCTGGCGGTCCTCGATCTCCGCCTGCACGAGCAGCGAGATCAGATCGTCGCCGGGTTCGTCCCGCTTGGCCGTTCCCAGGCGCTCGAGGTACGAGAACATCTCCACCAGCGCGGCGGCGTCGTCCTCACTCAGGGCCGCCCGGCCGTCCGAGGCGACGATGGTGGCGTCGGACCATCGACGGAAGGCCGACCGGTCGGCGTCGGGGATGCCGAGGAGCTCGCAGATCACCAGCACCGGCAGCGGCGCGGTGAGCACCTCGACCGCGTCGACCTCCTCTCCGGCCGGCAGCGCGTCGAGCAGCTCGGCGGTGAGCTCGCGCACACGAGGCTCCATCGAGGCAAGGGCGCGAGTGGTGAACTCCCGGTTCAGCACCTTCCGCCAGTGGCCGTGCGTGGGTGGGTCCATGTGGATGATCGAGCCCTCGACCGCGTGGCCCTCCCGGAGGGGGTCGTTGACGAGCACGCCGCGGCCCGAGCAGAACCGGGCGGGGTCCCGGCTGATCTCCCGGATGTCCTCGTGACGGGCGACGGTCTTGATCCCCGGCGCGTACTCGAAGATCGGCGCCTCGTCCCGCAGGCGGGCCAGCACCTCGTAGTAGTCGGGGCGCAGGAAAAACCCCGGCACGCCGGGATCGATGGCGAGGTCGGCGAGGCTGGTCATCTCAGCGTCCTTGCGTCAGCGCCCGGAGGCGGTCGACGAGCGGGTTGTCGGCGATCGGGAAGAAGTTGGGCTCGCCCCGCCGGTCGTTGAGGTGGGCGATGCGGGTGAGGATGGCGGTCGAGCGCAGGGCGGCGAGGGCCTCGTACCAGGCGAGGTCCCGGACCGGCCGCCCCAGCCGGGCCTCGTACGCGCCCACCACCTCGTCCAGGTCGAGGAAGCCGGGGACCGTCCGCCCCACCAGAGCATCCTGGGTCGCCTGGAGGGTCGTGAGCCAGGCCAGGTCGTGCTCGGCGGCACCGATCGACGCCATCTCCCAGTCGAGGACGGCGACGGGGCGCAGGTCGTCGTCGAGGACCACGTTCTCGAGACGCACGTCACCCCAGCGCAGCGAGGGCTCTGACTCGCTCGCCGGGCGGTGCGCCTCGCACCAGTCGAGCGCGTCCATCAGCGCGGGCACCACGACCTCGCCGTCGGCGTACCAGGCCAGGTAGTCCCGCCAGTAGGCGAGCTCGGCGGCGTTGTCACGGTGTGGGAGCACGTCGGCCAACTCGGCGGCGCGCCAGTCGACCCCGTTGATGTCGGCGACGAGCTCGACGAAGGTGGTGTGCAGAGCCCGGCTGGCCGGCTCGCCGGCGGCGGCCAGGCGGCGATCCAGCGCCGGCACCTCGCCCACGATGTGGCCGGCGACGGCCGGCATCACGAGGAACGGCGCGCCGAGCCAGCGCTCGTCGTGCTCGCTGCGGGCGGGCGTCGCCGCCGGGATGCCGGCGCCGGCCACCGCCTCCTGCACCACGGCCTGGAGGGCGAAGTCGTAGGCCGGGAAGATCGCCGGACCGGGCGGCGGCAGCTTCACCACCAGTCGCTCGACCGCGCCTCCACTCCCCTCGCGGGCGTCGCTCCCCTCGTTCTGGGACCACGCTGGTGGCGCTGGTGACGCCCCGGTGGTCCCAGATTGGGGGTGGTGAGGGGCGAGGTGGCGGCGGACGTCGACGAGGGCGGTCTCGCTCGAATAGCCCGCCGCGGGGCGCTCGACGCCGAGGAGCTCATGGGTGGCGCCGTCGCCGTCCTGCGCGTCCAGCCAGGCGGCCAGGCCGGCCAGCCGGTCGCCCGCGGCGACGCTCACGCGAAGGACGCCTCGGCGGTGAGGCCCATGTCGGGGTGGGCGCCGACGACGTTGGACTGCATGGTGCCGACCCCGGTGGAGCCGTCGGTGAGGTCGGTGACCCGGACGATGCAGTCGCGGTGCTGCTTGAGGTGACGGGCCACCTCGGGCGTGTCACAGCCGGTGACGTGCTCGCCGTCGACGTGGAGGTCCCCCCGCCACTCGCCCTGGTAGTGGCCCTCGAAGCCGCCGTAGAGGCCGGCGCCCAGGTGGAAGCCGGTGTCCGAGACGGGCTCCACCCGGTAGGTGCGCTCGGCGCCGTCGGCGAGGACGACCGTCAGGGTCCCGCCGGTGAGGCGGCGGTTGTCGTCGCGGAACTCGAAGGCGGGCGTCACGTCCTGGAAGGGCTTGACCCGCCCGTCGGGCAGCTCGATCGAGCCCCGGGCGCTGCCCGTGGACCAGCCAGGGCCGTGGTAGCGCTGGTAGTAGACGAAGAGGGTGAAGGGGCGGCCGTCCGGGCGGGCCATGGTCACCGGCATCCACACGAACATGCCGGCGGTGCCCTCGGGCATCGGGGTGGGCTCGAGGTCCTCGGGCGGCACCCCCACGCCGTAGCGCACCCCCCACGACCGGTCTCGGGCGCCCACCCAGGCCTCGTCGTCGATCTCGGTGCGCTCGCCCTCGACCTCGACCCACCCACGGGCCACGCCGCTCTGGTGGAAGCGCACGACGTCGGCGTCGACCCGTAGGCGGCTGCGGCTGAGGTGGACCTCGCGCTCCTCCAGCGCCGGCGGGGCCACGCCCTCGACTTCGACGTCGAAGCGGATCGGCACCACGTCGTTCGCGTCGAGGCGGTAGCGGGTCCGGTTCAGGGCGTCGGTCACCTCGTAGGCGAGCGGGCCGACCTCGGTGCGCTCCAGGTCGGGCGCGAGGCGCCGGCTGGCCCGGACCGCCCACTGCTCGGTGCCGCGGGAGACGCCGGCGAAGCCGTCCATCACGTTGCGGTTCGGGTACTTGCCGAGCCCGAAGGCGAGGCTCACCGACCCGTCCCGAGCGGCGGCCATGGCCCAGATCTTCTCCGTCCACGAGCGGTCGGTGGCACCGACCCGGGCGAAGGTGTCGGCGATCTGGTGGTTGAGTCCCTCGTCGGCGGGGAGCAGCGGGCCGGGCTTGGTCACGGGTGCCTCCGGCGGCGAGCTCGACGCGAGGACGATCGGACTCCGACCGCTCCTGCGTCGCGATCCAGGGGATCGGGGCGAACGGGCACGGCGGCGGGCGTCATCGCTCGAGCCGCTCCAGGCGACCGCTGGCCACGAAGCGCTCTCGCACCTCGGCCCGGTCGGCGACAGTCATGGGGCGCAGCGGATCTCTGCGGTCGGGGCGCCAGTAGACGGCGTCGCCCTCGACCAGCCAGCGGTCGTGGCGCAGCGGCGCCTTGTCCACCTTGTTGGTGGCGGTCACGGGCAGCGACGAGGTCAATCGCAGGTAGCGGGGCGACCACTTGGTGCCGAGGTCGCGCTGCTCGTCGAGGAACGCGTCGAACGCCGCCGGGTCGAAGCCGCCGGCCGCCTCGAGCTCGAGCACCGCCATGACCTGGTCGTCCACGGTGCGGTCGTCGGGCACGCCGAACACGGCCACCCCGGTGACGCCGGGGTACCGCCGCAGGATGCGCTCGACCGGCGCCGCCGCGAAGTTCTCCCCGTCGACCCGCAGCCAGTCGGCGTTGCGTCCGGCGAAGTGGAACACCCCCTCCTCGTCCCGGTAGGCGAGGTCGCCCGACCAATACCAGCCGTTGCGGCTGCGGGCGGCGGCGGCCTCGTCGTTGGCGTAGTACCCCTCGAAGCGAGCGAGGGCGTCGCGGCCGACGATCTCTCCGATGGCCTCGTCGGCGTTGAGGAGCCGTCCGTCCTCGTCGAAGCGCGCCCGGGGGCACTCCTCGCCGGTCTCCGGGTCGACCACCGCCACGTCGGTGCCCGGCGCCGGCGTGCCGAGGGCGTCGGGCGGCTGACCAGGGCTGGTGGACAGCACGATGGCGTTCTCGCTCGACCCGTACCCCCCGAACACCGCCACGCCGAAGCGGCGTTTGAAGGTCTTCATGTCCACCGCCGACGACTCGGGCGCGAGCACGAACTTCAGGCGGTGGTCTTGGTCGTGCTCGGACTCGGGCGTGGCCAGGATGTACGTGAGCACCCGGCCGATGGTGCTGGTGAAGGTGCAGCCATGGTCCCGGATCTCGGGCAGCCAGGCCGAGGCCGAGAAGCGCCGGCGCAGCACGAGGGTGGCGCCCGTCCCGAACGCGGGGAAGACCATCGACGCGAGGGCGTTGCCGTGGAAGAGCGGCATGGCGCAGTACAGGACGTCGTCGGGGCGGAAGCCCATGACCCGCCCGTTGCTGCCAGCGGCGCGGCCCTGGGTCATGCGCACGGCCTTGGGCGCCCCGGTCGAGCCCGACGTGAAGATCAGCAGGTAGAGGTCATCGGCACTCGGCGGGGTCGGGAGTGGTGACGCACCGTCCCGGTGCCCGTCGAGAGCCACCCGGTAGGCGTCGGCGTCGCTGGCCAGCACCCGCTCCCCCACCGCCCCCAGGTCCAGTCCGTCGAGCAGCTCGATGTGCTCGAGGTCGGTGACGATCAGCTGGCAATCCACGTGGCGGATGTCGCGCGCCAGTTCCTCGCCCCGGCGGGTGGGGTTGATCCCCACGAGCACGCACCCCGCCAGGGCGGCGCCACCGAGCAGGAAGACGTACTCGGGCACGTTGTCCAGCAGCACGCCGACGTGCGGGGGCCCGTCCCCCACCGAGGCGGCGAGCCAGCGCGCCCGTACCTCCATCTCGGCGACCACCTCGGACCAGGTCCACTCCCGGCCCTCGAAGCGCAGCCCGACACCGGCGTCGTCGGCCCGCGAGCGCACCAACTCGGCGACCGTGGTCGGCGCGGGGCGGTCAGCGGGCACGGCGCTCTGGCTTCCGCTGCTGTTCGAGGCCCCCGGCACGCACCGCGAACGTTACCGAGTCACGGCGGTGCGCCACGCCGCCGCCGGATCGCGAACCGGCCTCACCGCGTCTCACCGCCGGCCGCCGGCGGCCCCTTGGGCACGTCACGGAAGGGGACGTCCTTGTCGAGGGTGCGCTCGCGTGGCATCCCGAGCACCCGCTCGCTGATGTTGTTCCGGGCCATCTCGAGGGTCCCGCCGGCGATGCTGCCGGACTGGCGCATCAGGAACTCGACACCGAAGAGCGCGGCGGGGTCGTCGTCGGCCCAGGCCACGACCGAGGACCCTGCCAGATCGGCGCCGATGGTGCGGATGCGCTCGTTGACCACGCCGCTCATCAGGCGCCCGATCGCCGCCGCGGTGTCGGGCATGGCCCCCGCGACGATGCCCTCGCCGACGCGGGCGCTGAGCTCGCTCGCGGCACGGCGCAGCGTCCGGGCCTCGCCGACGAGGTCGAGCGCGAGCGGGTCGTCGAGCTGGCCCGTCTCCCTCGCCAGCTCGAGCAGGTGGTCGCGGCCGGTGGCGCCGGCGCCGTGGCTCGGCGGCTTCCCGCTCGTGTAGGGCGACCCCCCACCCATGGCGATGCGCTCGTGGAACATCCACCGCCGGCCCACGGTCCACCCGTCGTCGACGTCGCCGACGCGGTCCCGGTCCGAGATGCGCAGGTCGGTCATGAACTCCTGGCAGAACTCACGCGAGCCGTTGATCATCTCGATGCGCTGGACCTCGATGTCGGGCTGGCGGATCTTGATGATGAACACCGAGAGACCCCGGTGCTTGGGCACCTCCCAGTTGGTGCGCAGGAGGCACAGCCCGTAGTCGGACCACCACGCACCGGTGGTCCAGACCTTGGAGCCGTTCACGACCCACTCGTCGCCGTCGCGGACCGCCGTGGTCATCGCCCCGGCGACGTCGGAGCCGCCGCTCGGCTCGGACAGGAACTGCATCCAGAGCTCCTCGCCCCTGAGCATGGCGGGGATGTGCCGGCGCTTCTGCTCCTCGGTGCCGAACTCGAGCAGCACCGCGCCGCAAGGGACGAAGGTCGGGATGTTGATGAGCGTGGGCATGTCGTACGGGGCGCTCACCTCGTCGAACGCCTTCTGGTGGGCGAGGGTGAGACCGAGGCCCCCGTACTCGGCCGGGAAGCAGATCCCCGCGAACCCGGCGTCGTACAGCGTGCGCTGGGTGGCGCGCATCCTCGCCACGTTGGCCAGCTCCTCCTCGTCCGAGCCGAACCCGTTCTCCATCCGGGTGGTGTCGGCGAGGGGCAGGTGGTCGGGCAGCCACGCCTCGGCCCGGGCGACGAAGGACTCGACCGACTCCATGGCCCCGTCGGCGGCGGGCGACGCCGCGCTCATGCCGCCGCCCCCGCTGCGAGCACGGCCACCCGTCGCCGGTGGTCGGCGGGCGTGCCGAACGAGGAGCGCTCGGTGACCACCCGCCGCAGGTACAGGTGCAGGTCGTGGTCGGTGGTGAGCCCGATGCCGCCGTGCATCTGGATGCAGTCGTGCAGCAGCTCGGTCAGGTGATGGCCGACGTAGGCCTTGGTGACGCTGGCCGTCTCGTGGACGCCCTCGGCGCCGTCCTGGATCTCACGGGCGAGGGCCGAGGTGAGTGCGTGGCTGGCCTCGAGCCACATCTTCATGTCCGCGAAGCGGTGCTTCAGCGCCTGGTAGGACGCCAGCGGTCGCCCGAACGAGTAGCGGTCGAAGGCCCACTCGACGGTGAACTCGAACACCCGCTCGGCGGCGCCCACAAGGGTCGCTGCCTGGATGACCAGAGCGTGCAGCAACTGCTGCTCGACGTCGTCGGCGACCGGCGCGTCGCCGGCCACGACCGCCGACGCAGGGACGCGGACGTCGGCGAACTCGACCCGGGCGAAGCGTCGCACGACGTCGAGGGAGGCCAGCGGTTCGACAGTGACGCCGTCGCTCCCGGCCGGCAAGAGGAACTGCACGAGCGGTCCGAGCCCGCCCTCGGCCGGGTCTTTGTCGTCGAGGCGCGCGGTCACGAGGAACGACTGGGACTGGGCCGCGGCCTCGACCGGCGTCGAGACGCCCGAGAGGCGGTACCCGTCGGCGGTGCGGGTGGCGCGGGTGGCGCCCTCACCCAGTGCGTGCTCGGCGCCGCACCATGTGGCCACCGTGTCCCCCGCCAGCAGACCGGCCAGGACGTCGGCGTGCGCACCGGAGCCATCCCGACCGAGCGTGGCGGCGACGACGTTGGTGGGCAGCAACGGCCCGGGGGCGACGTGTCGGCCGAAGGCATCGGCGACGATGGTCAGGTCGATCACCCCGCTGCCGCTCACACTCCCTCCGCCGGCGGACTCGGGCACCAGCAGCGAGGTCCAGCCCAGCTCGCCCCCCTGGCGCCAGTAGCCGGGCTCGAAGCCGGCGTCGGCCGACGCGAGGGCGCGGACCTGGGCGATCGGGCACTCGGTGGCCAGGAACCGGCGGGTGGTGTCGCAGAAGAACTGCTGGTCGTCGGAGAGGGTCAGCTCCATCGCTCAGCCCGGCCGGACGGAGCGAGGGAGCGCGCGGGAGTCGCCATGCGTCGAATCTAACATCGACGTCATGTCAGGGGACGAGCGTGGCGGCACCACCCTCGAACCGGCTGAACCCCGGGGAGGCAGCTACCGGATGGTGCCGACGCCTGGGATGAGCGGCAGGTCGAGGGCGGTGACCCAACCGGGCGGGAGGTCGTTGACCGCGGGCACCGCGTTGAGGGCCCGCAGGCCGGTGGCCAGGCAGCCGGCGGCGGCGGCGTCGCGCCCGCTGCCGTCGGTGAAGCGGAAGGCCGTCTCTTGGCGGATCGACGGCGTGCCCTCGATCTCCACCCGGTAGACGTCGTCCTCGCCGCCGCGGGGCCAGTCGGGCGCGGCGTCGGCGCCGACGCGGTTGATGTGCTCCAACTGGATGCGGGTCTCGCCGTTCAGGATGCCGTTGATGGTGAAGTTGATGGCCGCCACCTGGCCGGGCTCGATGACGCCCTTGGCCGTGGTGATGGCCTTGTCGGTCACCCACTTGTCCCAGGTGGTGGTGATCTCGTCGAGCTCGATGCCGACCGCGTGCGCCATCATCGGCACGGTCGCCCCCCACGCCATGGTGAGGATCTCGGGGTGCTCCAGCATCGGGCGGAACTCGGGCGGACGACCGATGCCCATCTCGTCCTCGTAGTCGCCCTCGTAGTTGATGTAGTCGAGGATCTCGAGGGCGCGCACGAGGCGCACCTCCGAGCAGAGGCCCATCAGGGTCATCGGGAACAGGTCGTTGGCGAAGCCGGGGTCGATCCCCGTGGTGAAGCAGGACGCCCCGCCCTCCTCACAGGCCTTCGTGATGGGCTCGATCCAGCCCGGCGGGTTGAGGCTCATCGTCGGCCAGACCCACGGCGTCATGGCCGTCGAGCAGACGTCGATGCCCGCCCGCAGGAAAGCGCCCATGCCCTGGATGTTGTCGTCGGCCTTGGCCGCGGTGGGCCCGTAGTGGACCAGCGCGTCGGGCCGCAGGTCGATGAGGGCATCGAGGTCGTCGGTGGCGGCGAGCCCGATGGGGTCGATGCCGCAGAGCTCACCGACGTCCTTGCCCACCTTGTCAGGGTTGCTCACACCCACCCCGACCAGCTCGAACAACGGGTGGCGGACGACCTCGGGGATCACCATCTGGCCGACGAAGCCGGTCCCCCACACCACGACCCGCTTGGGTGCGTTCGTCGACATCAGCGCATCATCTCCCCGGAGTTCACCATCAGGTGCTGGCCGGTCACGGCCTTGGCGTGGTCGGAGGCGAAGAACATGGCCACGTCGGCCACCTCGCCGTCCTCGGTCATCCGCTTCAGGGGGAAGTCGCCGACGATCTCGTGCAGCGCCTCGTCCACCGTGATGCCCTTCTGCTTGGCCGTGCCCTCGACGAACATCTGCACCGGCGGGCCCCACATCCACGAGGGGACGACCATGTTGCAGCGGATGTTGTGCGCCCCGAGCTCGTCGGCCAGGTAGTACATCGTGCTCAACAGAGCACCCTTCGAGGCGGCGTAGCCCGCCTGGGGCAGAGACGGCTTGAACATCGACTGCGACCCCACGAGGACGACCGCGCCGCCGTCGCCGGCTTCCATCGCCTTGGTCACCGGGCGCAGCAGCGTCAGAGCGCCGATCACGTTGGTCTCGAAGGCCTTGCGCCAGTCGTCGTCCTTGGTCTCGTGCAGGCCGCCGAACACGTATTCGAACGCGGCGACGTTCACGAGGGCATCGACCGAGCCGAAGCGCGCGAGCGCCTGGGCCACGAGCGCGTCGCACGCCGCGGGGTCGGTGATGTCGGAGGGCACGGGCAGGACCCGCTCGCCCGTCGGGTCGAGCTCGGCGGCGGTGGCCTCCAGCGTCTCCGCCGTGCGGGCCGCCATGACGACGTTCGCCCCCTCGCGCAGGGCCGCGGCGACGCATTCGCGCCCCAGCCCTGTCCCCACCCCGGTCACCAACACGGTCTTGCCCTCGAGCATCATGCGCTCACCGTAGCGACAAACGAGAACACGTTTCAGTTGTGGCCCTCAGAGGCGGTAGATGCGCTCGGCGTTGCCGGCGAAGAGGGCGTCGCGGGTCGTGGCGTCGAACCCGGCGGTGAGGGCCGCGTAGGACGTCCACAGCTCGTCGAGGGTGCCGTGGAGGCCGTCGACGGGGAAGTTGCTGGCGAAGAAGCAGCGGTCGGCGCCGAACAGGGCGAGCGCCTCCTCGACCCATGGGCGGAGCACGTCGGGCGCCATGGACCCGAGCGGCATGGCCAGCCCCGAGATCTTGCAGGCCACCCGGTCACCGAGGTCGGCCATGGCCCGCATGCCCTCGGCCCAGAGGGCGTGCTCCTCGGCGTCGGCCGAGCGGGGCCAGCCGGCGTGCTCGACGACGACCTCGAGGCCGTCCACCTGGGCCAGACCTTCGGCGGCCTCGGCCAGCTGGTCCGGGTGGGCCATCAGCTCGAAGAGCAGCTCGCGATCGGCCAACGCCCGGAGGACGTCGAGATGCGGGAGCGGGCCCGAGAACCGGCCCATCGGGCGAATCCCCCGGAAGCGCCCGGCCCGCAGCTGGCGGTCGAGCTGCTCGACGGCCTCGGCGACGGTGTCGGTCGGGGTGACGCCCCCGATCAGCGCGTCGGGGTGCCCGTCCACCTGGGCCCGGACGTCCACCTCGAGCGTCTCGTCGATCGAGTGGGTCCCGGTGGCGGCGGCCACGTGGACCCACGCCTCGACGTTCCACCCCGGCGACTCGGACCGGTAGGCGGCGAGGTCGAACCGCCGGGCCATGCCCGTGACGTCACCAAGGCCCACGTCCTGTTGCCCGCCCAGGTAGGGGTACCAGTCGGTGCGGGCCGGGTCCCAGAAGTGCACGTGGGCGTCGACGATGCGGGCGGGACGGTCCGGGTGATCGGTCACGCCGGGGCACCTCCGGGTCGGGAGTCGCCGGCGAGGTCGGCGAGGACGTCGTCGAGCCACGGGGCCACGGTGTGGTCGTGGAAGCTCAGGCTGGCGCCCACCCGAGGGTGGCTGCGCAACCCGAGCCAGCCCGGGCCCACCACGAGCTCTGCCCCCGAGAGCGCCGGCGCCTCCGGGCTGCCCACCAGGTGAGCGGCCAGCTCGCCCACCGCCGGCAGGTCGCCGGGGTCCGCCGTCTCGACCGCCACCGCGAACGCGGCGAGGCGGCCGTCGGTGGCGCCCTTCGCCGACCGGGCGTGCTGGGCGACCGCCTGGGCGCGGCTGCGACCGCCCGCGCCGGCGGCGTCGGTGAGGGTGACCAGGCGCACCGGGCGACCCGAGGCGTTGGCCTGGTCGGCCACGGCGCGGGACCAGGCGGCGTCGGCGTAGATCTGCTCGGCGATGCCGGTGTGCTCGGCCAGGGTGCGCTCCCACCCCGGGCCCAGGTCAGCTGCCACCGCCGTGCCCGCCAGGGCGACGACGACGGCATCGACCGGACCGGCCTCTGATGCCTCGGCCAGGGCGGCGGCAGTCCCGGCGAAGGAGTGGTCGAGGGTGCCGGCGTCGACGCTGCGGGGCGAGAGGCCACGGGCGCCGAGGGCGGCCGTCAACACCGAGGTGACGTCGGGACGGTCCGACACGACGAGGCAGGACCCCCCGACCGGCGCCGGCAGCTCGGCACCGTCCTCGAGCACGCTGCCGAGGGCGGCAGCCAGGCGGGGGTTGCCGCCGCCCGTGCTGGCCTGCCCGGCCTCGGCGGGAGCGAGCGCGGTGGCGGTGATCGACTCCAGTGCGTGGGCCAGCGACGCCACGCCCGTGGTGCCCACGACCTCGAGCAGACGGGGCCGCTCGACGAGCGCCAGCTCGGCGCCGGCCACGAAGATCACCTGGCCTCGGCAGGCCGCGAAGTCGGGCCCCACGAGGTGCGCCCCGACCGGGCCGAGCTGCTCGGGCGTGGGCATGCGGGCGCCGAGGGCGAGGCCGCTGGTCTTGGCCTGGGCCTGTTGGGGCGTGGCCGCCCGCTGGCGCTCCATGGCGGCGAGGACCATCCGGGTCACCGCGATGGGCGAGACCGCGTTGACCACGACGCCCGACGGGACGAGCCCGCCGAGCTGCCACACCAGCGACGCCACCGCGCGCTTCGCGCAGCCGTAGGCACCGGTGTCCGCAGGTCGCCACCCCGAGCCGGAGGTGACCCCGAGGACGTGGCCGTGGCCCTGGGCGGCCATGACCGGCAGCGCCGCCTCCAACACGTTCAGCCAGCCGTCGAGGTGGACCGCGAGCACGCTGCGCCAGTCGTCCTCGGTGCCCTCCGTGTAGCTCATTTGGCGGGTGATGCCGGCCACGTTGACCACCGCGTCGACCCCACCGAGCTCGTCGGCCAGGTCGGCGAACAGGCGCACGACGCCTTCCCGGTCGGTGACCGACAGCGACGACGAACGGGCCGAGCCACCAGCCGCGACGATGCGGCCGGCCGTGGTGTCTCGAGTGCTGGTGTCCTCGGGATCCGGGAGCTGCTCGACCCCGTCGACGGAGACGAGGGGGTCGACGGTGACCACGAACACGCCGGCCCGGCCCAGCTCGGTGGCGATGGCCGCGCCGATGCCGTTCCCCCCGCCGGTCACCACGGCGACGCGCTGACGATCCTCCGACGCTGTGCTCACCACTCCCCCTCCGATGACGGGCGCCACCACGGAACCGGGCGCGCTCGTCCGCGCCCATCCTCGCCGCGCTGGGGCGCCGCCGCCATCAGTGCACCCGCGGCACCCCCCGGCCGGCCGTCCGACACGTCAGCCGGCGTCGTCGCGCCGCTCCAGCTCGAGGCCGGCGCAGTCCCCCGCGTCGAGCCACTCCTCGAGCAGGCGGCGGTAGCCGAAGTAGTCGCCCAGGCCCCGCCCGTAGTTTCCGTTGCGCGGGTTCATGTTCTCGGGGTGCCCCTCCAGGTTGATGCGCGAGGGCGTGCAGGCGGCCATGACGCTGCTCGCGTCGACGAACGAGGCGACGATCTTCTCCGTCCACTCCTCCTCGGCCTCGGTCGAGACGTCGAACACCGTCACGCCCTCGGACTCCAGGTGGCCGATGGTGCGCCCGACGAACTGCGCCCCGAGCACCGCCAGCTGCGTGTAGTTGACGGTGACCACCGCCTGCTGGCCCGGCGCCGGCATTACGAACAGATTCGGGAACCCGTGGCTCATCATCCCGAAGAGGCTGGCGGCCCCGGGCGCCCACTTGTCGGCGAGGCGCACCCCGTGGCGCCCGATGATCTCGTGGCCCGCCCGGCGGTACAGCGGGGTGAGCTCGGCCTCGAAGCCCGTGCTGTAGACGATGCAGTCCACCTCGTACTCGTGCCCGTCGACCACCAGGCCCTTCGCGGTGACGCGCTCGATGCCCCCGGGGCAGTCGACCAGGGTGACGTTTGGCTCGTTGAAGGCGAGCAGGTACTCGTCGTGGAAGCAGGGCCGCTTGCACAGGTAGCGGTACCAGGGCTTGAGCACGTCAGCCGCAGCGGGATCCTCGACCAGCTCCTCGACCCGACTCCGGTGCTCCTCCATGACCGCGAAGTCGATCTCCTCGCCGCCGCGGAGGTACTCCTCGAGGGTCATGTCCTTGCGGCGGGGCGGGTGCTGGACGGCGGCGTAGTGCCGGGTCCAGCCATCGTCGGTGAGGTCCTCGTCGACGGGCTTGCCCAGCATCACCGTCTGGAAGTTGTCCATGCGGTCCTGTTGCCAGCCGGGGGCCAGCCCGTCGGCGAACTCGGCCGGCGTCGGCCGGTTGCCCCGCTCGCCGATGGCCGATGGTGTGCGCTGGAACAGATAGACCTGCTCGGCGGCCGCGGCCAACGGGGGCAGCACCTGGATGCCCGTGGCCCCGGTGCCGATCAGCGCGACGGTCTTGTCGCCCAGCTCGGTGAGGGGCTCGCCCGGCCCGCCGCCGGTGTAGGCGTAGTCCCAGCGGGCGGAGTGGAAGGAGTGGCCGGCGAAGTCCTCCATCCCGGGGATCGCGGGCAGCTTCAGCAGGTTCAAGATGCCGACCGCGAGCACGTAGTACCGCGGACGGAGCTCGTCGCCGCGGTCCGTATGCACCCTCCACCGCCCGGCGGCCTCGTCCCATACCGCGTCGGTGACCCCGGTGTGGAAGAGGGCGTCGGCGCACAGGTCGTAGCGATCGGCGATGGACTGGAGGTGGAGGCGGATCTCCTCGCCCGAGGCGTAGCGGTCCTTCGGGACGTAGCCCATCTCCTCGAGCATGGGCAGGTAGATGTACGACTCGATGTCGCACATCACCCCCGGGTAGCGGTTCCAGTACCAGGTGCCGCCGATGCCGCCGGCCTGGTCGACGATGCGCACGTGCTCGACCCCGACCTTGCGCAGCTCGACCGCGGCGAGGATCCCGGCGATGCCGCCCCCGACGATGACGACATCGAGCTCCTCGGACACGGGATCGCGGTCCGCGTGGGGGGTGAAGGGGTCCTCGCGGTACCGGGCGAAGCGGTCGTCCTGGCGCAGGTCGCGGATGTCGGCCCGGCCCGGGACGAGACGGCGGTCGCGCTCGGCGAGGTACTTCGCCCGCACCGCCTCGGGGTCGTACTCCGTGGTCCCGTCCTCTGGGTGCATCGTGGCCTCGCGCTCGACTCGTCCCACCCCGGCGCGCCCACAGTAGCTAACACACACGTCAGGTTGTGACGCCGCCGGCGGATCAGCGCGCCGCCAGGTCAGCGCCCCCGCCGGGCCCTCGTCGTGGCCTCAGCCGTGGCGGGGTCCGCGGGCCAGTCGTGCTTCGGGTAGGCGCTGATCATGTCCCGGCGCACCGACGCCCACGAGCCCCGCCAGAAGCCGGGGAGGTCGGCGGTCACCTGGATCGGCCGACCGG
This sequence comes from Acidimicrobiales bacterium, assembly GCA_016794585.1. NCBI lineage: Bacteria > Bacillati > Actinomycetota > Acidimicrobiia > Acidimicrobiales > Acidimicrobiales bacterium. Next base: position 58,541 of record JAEUJM010000009.1, on the reverse strand, counting down.
CCGGCGAGAGCACCTCGATTGTGAGCGGCACGCGCCCTCCGGCCACGCTCGGGTGCACGGTGGTCCCGTAGAGCTCCTGGGCCCGGACCGCGATCGACGGCGGGTCGGTGTCGTAGTCCACGGCGACGGACCGACCGCTGGCCACGGTCACCGTCGGCGGCACCACCTGGTCGAGCTCGTGGAGGCGGTGTCCCAGCCGGCCCCGCAGAACCGAGAGCACGTCGATCTTCCCCAGGTCCTCCGACCCGGTGGCCCGACCCAGCAGGGGCGCCAGCCACTCGTCGAGCGTGTCGAGCAGCGCTTCGTCGTCCACCGCCGGCCAGGACGGGCCGAGGAAGCGGTGGGCGAAGCCGGACCGCGCCCGGAGACGCCGAGCCGCTGGGCTCCAACCCAGCAGGTCGAGGCCCCGCTCGCGGACCCGGGTCACGAGCGCCGCGACGGTCGCGGGGCCCGGGTCTGGCCGTCCGACGCTCGACGCCAGGATCAGCGCGCCCAGGCGCTGCTCGGCCCGCTGCTCGAGGCGGCCGGACCCGGTCCAGGCCAGGAGCACCTCGTCGCTGATGTCCCCGGCGAACATCTCGCGGAGATCGTCCGCGTCGAGCCGCGCCGCCAAGCGGATGCGATCGTCGGGCCCGTCGGGTCCCGGCGGCGAGAGGTCGGCCACCACGAGGTAGGGCTCGTCGGACAGCGGATCATGGGAAGCGACGGCCACCGCCCGGCCGGTGCGCAGCACGAAGCGTCCCGGGCCCCGACGCTGGGCGACCCGATCGGGGAAGGCCAGGGAGAGCGTCGGCCCGATCAGGTCGAGGTCCGCGGCGTCGTCCACGTCGCCGACCCGCCGGGCCAACTCGTCGGCCCGCCGCCGGACCGTTCGACGGGCATCCCCGTCGAGCCGGGGGTGGGTGCGGGCGGCTTCGGTGACCAGGCGCACGCGCTCGTCGATGCCGACCTCGACCTCGCCGGGGCGGCCGCGCAGGACGTCCCGCTCCTCGACGAGGGCGGCCAGCACGCAGGCCAGCCGGGTCCGGTCGGTCACCACGAGGTGGGCGAGACGGGGATGCAGCGGCAGCTCGACCATGCGCCGGCCGGTGGGAGTGGGCCGCCCCGCAAGGTCGAGGGCGTCGAGGCGGGTGAGCAGCGAGCGGGCCTGCGTCAGGCCGGTGGGTGGGGGCGGGTCGAGGAAGGCGAGGTGGGTGCCGGCTCCCCAGATGGCCAGCTCGAGGGCGAGGTCGGTGAGGTCGGCGCCGGCGATCTCGGGCGGGGTGAAAGCCCGGCGCCCGGCGTGCTCGCCTTCCGACCAGACCCGGTAGGCCACCCCGGGCCCGAGCCGGCCCGCCCGCCCGGCGCGCTGGTCGGCCGACGCCCGCGAGGACGCCGCCGTGTGGAGTCGGCTCATCCCGGCGCGCCCGTCGTAACGCGGCCGGCGCACCTGGCCGCCGTCCACCACCACCCGCACCCCGTCGACGGTGAGGCTGGACTCGGCGATATCGGTGGAGAGCACGACGCGGCGCCGCCCCGGCGGCGAGGGCGCCAGGGCCCGGTCCTGCTCGTCGACGGGCAGGCTGCCGTGCAGGGGGCGCACGTCGACCCCGGCGGGCAGATCGCCGAGACGACCGGCCACCTGGCGGATGGCGGCGGCGCCCGGCAGGAACACCAGCACGTCCCCGGTCTCGTCCCGCACCGCCTCCCGGACCACGGCGGCGAGCGCATCGAGAGGACGGTCCCGCGGCCCGGGGGGACGCCACCGCACCTCCACGGGGAAGGTCCGGCCCGCACTGGAGACCACCGGCGCGGGCCCGTCTTCACCACCGAGGAGGCGGGCCAGGCGCCCGGCCTCGAGGGTGGCGGACATGGCCAGGAGGCGCAGGTCGGGACGCAGGCCCGCACGCACGTCGAGGGCGAAGGCGAGCGCGAGGTCGGTCTGGAGGTGGCGCTCGTGGACCTCGTCGAAGACCACCAGGGCGGTGCCGGGAAGAGAGGGGTCGGTCTGGAGGCGGCGGGTGAGGATGCCCTCGGTGACCACCTCGATGCGCGTCGCGGGCCCGATCCGTCGCTCGTCGCGTGTGCGGTACCCGACCGTCTCCCCCACCGGCTCGCGCAGCAGGTCCGCCATCCGCCGGGCGGCCGCCCGCGCCGCCAGCCGGCGAGGCTCCAGCACGACGATGCGCCCGCCGTCGAGCCAGGGCTCGTCGAGCAGGCGCAGGGGGACGACCGTGGTCTTGCCGGCGCCGGGCTCGGCCTGGAGCACGGCCACTCCCGGGCCGGCCAGGGCGTGACGAACCGCATCGACGACCCCCTCGACCGGGAGGCCGGTCGGCGGCACGCGGGTGGTCACCGCGCCAGTCTCCCCCGCCGGGTCGGGAGGGTCGGCGGCAACTCCCGCAACCGAGCGCTCAGCGGCGGGGCGGAGGCTCGGGAGGCGCCTTCCGTGCCCGCCAGCGGCGCTTGAGCCGACGGAACACGTGACGCGCCGTCAGCATCAGGCCCACGGCGCCGAGGACGAGCAGCAGCGTGAGGACGGCGGCGACCTCGGGGTTGGCGATGGCCAGGGCCATCAGCACCGCGACCAGTCCGTCCTCCGCGGTGCTCACCACGACGTTCGAGACCGGCTCGGGCGAGGTGTTGACCAGCGCGCGGGTGGTGGCCTTGGCCCCGTGGCTGGTCAGGGCGAGCCCGGCGCCGATGGCCAGCGCCACCGGGACGGGCAGCGTCTGGTCGGGGGCGATGGCCATGATCGCGGCACCCGCCGCGGGGCGCAGGACCGTGTGCACCGCATCCCACGCCGAGTCGAGGAAGGCGACCTTGTCGACGACCAGTTCGACCACGAAGAGGACGAGCAGCACGGCGATGACCGCAGGACGCTCCAGGACGGCGGGGCCGTCGATCCAGTCGAAGCGGCCGGCGATGCCCAGCAGCGCCAGCACGCCGTACATCGAGATGCCGGCGGAGAACGCGCTGGCGATGGCGGTCCCGACGTCCACGGCTTCGCCTCACCCCCTCTTGCCTCGCGGTCCGGGGAACGAGCCTACGGTCGCACGGCGTCGCCGCCGGCTCAGGTTCCGCAGAAGGTCTGGAAGCCCTCGGTGAACCCGTCGGGGGCGGGCTGGGCGTAGGCCTCGGCGCCCGGGTGCTCGACGAAGGGGTCGGTGACCCGGGCCAGCAGGGCCTCGAAGGGCGCAAGGTCGCCGGCGGTGGCCGCCGCCAGCGCCTGGTCCACGAGGTGGTTGCGGGGGATGTAGCAGGGGTTGACGGCGTCCATGGCGTCGGCCACGGCGTGGAGGTCCCGGCCACCGGTGGCGACCCGGCTCCGCCAGCGGCTCAGCCAGGCGTCGAGGGCAGCGCCGGCGGGAGCCTCGGCGAGGAGTCGGCGCACGGGCGCCTCGTCGCCGCGCCGCTCGTCGGCGAGGGCGCGGAACGCCGAGGTGTGGTCGACGCGGCCCTCGTGGAGGAGGGCGAGGAGGTCGGCGAAGAGCTCCGCATCCGACGGGTCGGGATCGAGACCGGCGAGGCCGAGCTTCGCTGCCATGCCCGCCGCCCAGTGCCGCTCGTACCGATCCGGGAAGGAGATGAGCACCTCCATGGCGAGGTCGGACGCCACCTGGAGGTCCTCGTCGATGAGCGGCAGCAGGGTCTCGGCCAGACGGGCCAGGTTCCACTGCACCACGGGCGGCTGGTTGGCGTAGGCGTAGCGACCGCCGTGATCGATCGAGCTGAACACCGTGGCCGGGTCGAACCGGTCCATGAACGCGCAGGGCCCGTAGTCGATGGTCTCGCCCGAGATGGTGGTGTTGTCCGTGTTCATCACCCCGTGGATGAAGCCCACGAGCATCCATCGCGCCACCAGCGCGGCTTGCGCCTCGAGGACCGCCTCGAAGAACGCCAGGTAGGGCCGCTCGGCGCCCGCGGCCTCGGGGTGGTGGCGGGCGATGGCGTGGTCGGCCAGGCGGCGCACGAGGGAAGAATCGTCGAGGCGGGCCGCGTACTCGAAGGTGCCCACCCGCAGGTGGCTGGACGCCACCCGGGTGAGCACCGCGCCGGGCTCGGCGCCGTCACGGAACACCTGCTCGCCCGTGGTGACCACGGCGAGGGCCCGTGTGGTCGGCACGCCGAGGGCGTGCATGGCCTCGGCGAAGAGGTACTCCCGCAGCATCGGCCCCAGCACGGCCTTGCCGTCGCCGCCCCGGGCGAACGGGGTGCGCCCTGACCCCTTGAGGTGCACGTCGCGCCGCTGGCCGGAGGCGTCGACGACCTCACCCAGCAGGAGCGCCCGACCGTCGCCGAGCCGGGGCGAGTAGCCGCCGAACTGGTGGCCGGCGTACGCCATGGCGATGGGCTCGGACCCCGCCGCTTCGGCGTTGCCGGCCAGCACGGCCACGCCCTCGTCCGACCGCAGGAGGGCCGGGTCGACGCCGAGCTCTACCGCCAGTGCGTCGTTCAGCACCACCAGCCGGGGCTCCGGAGCCGGTGCCGCCTTCCACTCGATGCCCAGCTCGGCCAGGTCTCGCCGATAGCTGTTGTCGAACTCGAACAGCGTCGTCACGGTCACGCGCAACCCTCTCGCCTGGCGCCCCTGGTCGGGTTTCGAGCCTACGGGCGGGCCGGCCCTGTCAGACTCGGCGGATGGACGAACGCTTCGAGGTGCAACGCCTCATCCCCGCCGACCCGTCGACGATCTTCGCGGTGGTGAGCGACCCGAAGGGCCACGTCGCCATCGACGCGTCCGGGATGTTGCAGAGCTTCACGGGCGAGCCCGCGAAGGCGGTGGGCGACACCTTCGTGATCCACATGGACCGCGAGGCCCTCGGCGACTTCCCCATGGGCAAGTACGACGTCACCGTCACCATCACCGGCTACGAGCAGGACGAGTACATCTCGTGGGAGGTGTCCGGTGCCGGGTTCCCGAGCATCGGCCACTACTACGGCTACCGCCTCGAGCCCGCCGACGGCGGCACCCTCGTGACCTCGATCTACGACTGGTCCAACATCGGGGACGACTGGCGGGCCACCGGCGCCTGGCCGATCATCCCCGAGTCCGCCCTCAAGGCCACCCTCGGCATCCTCGAGCGCACGGTCCGCGCCGACGACTGATCGTCAGGGAGTGGGCGGCTCCTCCGCGGGCGGGCGGACTGCCGAGGTCTCGGCACAGGCCTCGAGGTGGAGGTGCTCCCGGCACTCGTGGTCCCGGAGGCCCCGGGTGAGGCCGGCGGCGGCGAGTTCGAGGAGATCGTCGAGGTCGAGCGCCCAGACGCGCAGCAGGCCGGAGTCGTCGACCGAGGCGAGCCGGCGGCCATCGGGGCTGAACGAAGCGGACTCCACGGCCGCGTCGTGGCCGTCGAGCACCACCCCCGGCTCGCCGGTGGCCGCGTCCCAGAGCCGCACCACCCCGTCGGCGCCCGCGGTCGCCAACTGACGGCCGTCAGGGCTGAACGACGCTTCCGTGAACTTGGCCGCGGCGGGAAGCGCGGCCAGCCGCTCACCCGTCTGGGAGTCCCACACCTCGGCGTCGCCCTCGAGCATGCGCAGCGCCACCACCCGGTTGCTGGTGGGGTCGAACCGGGCGACCACCGACGGGGTCCGCACCGTCTGGACCAGCTCGCCCCGCTCCCAGTCCCACACCCTCACTCCCATCACCGTGGCCAGGTCCCGCTCGGCGTAGACGGTCTGGCTCAGCAGACGGTCCTCGGCGCCGAACGACAGGGTGGCGATCCCCTCCACGGCGTCGCCCAGGCCCTCCTGGAGGCGGGCCACCTCGGCCCCGGCCCGGTCGACCACCGAGACCCAGACCTCCTCGTCGTCTCCCCCGGCGACCGCGAGGTGGCGGCCGTCGCTCGTCCAGGCGAGCGCGCCCACGAAGGGACCGACGACTTCGGACGCCACCGTGGTGCGGAGTGTTCCGGTGTCGAGATCCCAGATCTGGACCCGTGACTCGTCCCATGCGATGGCAACGAGCGCACCGTCGCCCGACACCGAGTAGCCGGAGATCTGCGAGCCCGGTGCGGGCGGGCGACCGATCCGTCGTTCGCCGTCGGGATCGTCGACGTCGTGGATCACCACCCCCTGGCGATCGCCGGTGACTGCCGCGAGGCGTCGCCCGTCCGGCAGGAAGATCGGCGGGAGGAAGGGCCACACGTCGCCGTAGTTCGCCCACTCGGCGCCACCGGCGTCGCTGACGTCCCAGACCTTCACCGACTCGAGCCCGCTGTCGCCGGTGAGGACCCGGTCGCCTTCCGGCGAGAACGAGATGCTGTAGAGCCCGTTGCCGGTCGCCTCGCCCGACAACGACAGGTAGGTGTCGACCCCGCTCCCGTCGACCGCCGAGATGGCCGCGGTGCCGTCCTCGCTCACCGTGGCGAGGCGATCACCGGTGGGGCTCCAGGCGAGCGCGTTCACCCAGCTGGTGTGGGCGTTGACGGTGAAGCGGGTCTCGCCCGTCCCCGCCACCGACACGTGCACCGCATCATTGCCGTTCGTGGTCGCGATCCAGCGACCGTCCGGGCTGAAGGCCACGTCTCGCACGTAGCCCGGCTCGCCCACCGCGAAGAGGGTTGCTGCGGAGTCGACGTCGACGACGATGGCCGAGGGAGCGGACCCATCGGCGATGGCGATGCGGCCCCCGTCGCGGTCGAGGCTCTGGTGGAAGCAGGCCCCCGTGGGGAGGTCGGCGACCTCGACGCCGCGGCCGACCTCGAAGACCCGCACCGACCCCTGCCCGAAGCACGCAGCCACGCGTCGGCCGTCCCCGCTGAACGTGGGGCCCCACACCTCGGCGTCGTGCTCCGACCCGAACTCGTGCAGCCGCCGACCGGTGGCCGGGTCCCAGAGGCGCAGGGCCCCGTCGTCTCCGGTCGTGGCCAGCACCGTGCCGTCGGGGTTGAAGGCCACCTCGTTCACGTCGACGTCGTGCCCCGGGAAGGAGCGCACCGGCTCGCCGGTGGCGGCGTCACGCAGGTCGATGAGGCCCGACTCCTCCGGGCCCTCCGTGGCGAAGAGCCGGCCATCGGGACTGAGGTCCGTCGAACCACCGATGCCCTCGACGCTCAGCTCGATCCGAGAGGCCGCCACGCCCCGATGCAGCGCGCTCACGGCTTCGGGCAGGACATCCTCCTCCTCGGGTCCCGTCGCGGCGACGGCCTCCCGCGCGAGCAGGACGGCGCGCTCGGGGTCGTCGACGACGCTGGCCGCCGACGCGGCCGCCAGCTCACGCGCTGTGGCCACCCGTCGTTCGGCGCGAGCCTGCCCCCGCTGGTCGACGGCCACGGCCCCGACCGCCAGGGCGGCGACCAGGGCCACGGCGATGGCTACGACCTGGATGCGCAGCCGCCGGTTGGCCCGGGCCTGACGGGTGGCGGCCGCGGTGGCCTCCGCCTGCTCGTGGACCCGCTGGTCACGGCTGGCGGACAAGAACGCCTGCTCGGTCGCGGGTAGCTCGCGGCCACCGGCTTCCACGAGGTCGAGGGCGAGGTCGAGGCGGGCACCCCGGTAGAGCGCTCCGGGGTCGCGTCCGAGCTGGTCCCACCCGGTCGCCGCGTCACGCAGGTGCCCGAGCACCGCCAGGTCCTCGCGGCTCGCCTCGATCCACCCGTGCAGCCGCGGCCATTCACGCAGCAGCGCCTCGTGGGCGAGCTCGACCGTCGGGACCCGGGACCGGGGGTGGCGGTCGACCGACAGCAGGCGGGCGGCGGTCCAGCGGTCGATCACGTCGTCGAGCGCACGACCGACGTCACCCACGGCGACGAGCTCGCCCCGGGCCGCGGGCCGACGGGTCGGCGGCTCGTCCGGCGTCACCGCGACGAGCTGCTCGAAGAGGCGCTGCACCGCCTGCTGCTGGTCGGGTTCGAGCGAGCGGTACAGCTCCTCGGCGCGCAGTGCGATGGCGCCGTCCAGCTCGCCGAGCTCGCGGTAGGTGGCGAGGGTCAGCACCTCGTCGCAACGCTCGCCGAGCTCGTAGAGGGTGAACTGAAGGGCCGGCAGCGCCCCTGGCTCGTCCGCGACGGCCCGGACCAGCTCGGCGACCAGGGCGGGCTCGACCTGGCGCCCGACGCGCTCGGCAGGCCGGACCACCGCGGCCTCGAGGTCGGCGGCCGCCATGGCGGGCACGGCCACGGTGGCCGCGTGCACGACGGCGCCGAACCCGGGCACGGCGAGCGGCCGGTCGTAGAAGTCCGCTCGCAGCGTGGCCACCACCCGCAGACGGGCGTCGGGCCGCGAGGTGGCATGCAGGAGACCAGCGAGGAAGGCCCGCTGCGACCGCTCGTCGGACGACGTGAACAGCTCCTCCATCTGGTCGACGACGAGGAGCATCTCGGCGCCGGCGGGAACCACCCGGCGGATGGCACGGTCGACCGCCTCGACGTCGCCGGTCAGGTCATCGGCCCACCCGTCGGGCTCGGCGACGGCGACCCGGCGGAGGCACTCGGCAAGGGTTGCGGTGGGATTGCCACCGGGGAGCATCGTCGCGACCAGCCAGGTCGAGGATCCGCGCACGGCACCCTCCCGCAGCGCGGGCAGGACGCCGGCGCGCACCACGCTCGACTTGCCGGTGCCCGAGCCCCCGACGACGAGGACGAGCCGGCCGCTCGGACCCTCGCCACGGAGCCGGTCGAGGATCTCCTCGACCAGGCCGTCCCGCCCGAAGAAGTCCGCGGCGTCGACCTCGTCGAACGGCCGCAGGCCCTTGTACGGGTTCGGGTGGCGCCCCTCCGTCGGCTCGGCCCCGGTCACGATCTGGCGGACCCGGTCGACGAGCAGCACGAGGGGAACGGTCTCCGTGGCCGTCACGAGCGGGGCCAGAGCAGCTGCCGCCGCGCTGGAGGGCGGGACGCACCGCTGCACGAGGGCGGCGAAGTCCCGGCCGTCGGCGCTCGGGTCCGGCGCCGGGCCACCCCCGAGCCAGAAGTCGGTGAGGCACGGCGCCCCGTGCTCGTCGAACAGCACATTGCCGGCACGGACCCGCCCGTGGGCCGACCCCACCGCGGCGGCCGCCACGAGGGCACCGCCGATCCGGTCCGCCAACTCCTGCACCAGGGCGTCGTGCAGCGGGCCCGCCCGGAGGTGGTCCTCGAGCGTGCCGCCGTGGAGCCGGCGCATCACGACGTAGGCGGCACCGGGCTCGCGCCAGTAGTCCTGGAGGGCCACGATCGCGGGATGGTCGACCGCGGCGAGGCGCCGGGCGTTGGCCTCGAAATCACGGACGAACTCGGGGCGGTCCGCGACGTCCGCCTCGACGACACGCACCGCGAGCTCGCGGTCGACCCCCTGGAGTCGCGCCCCGTAGACGGTGCCATCCCGACCCGTTCCCAGGCGGTCGCCGAGCACGTACCCCCGCACCGCTCGGCCCGCGGGCGCCGCCAGCCGGAGGGTGGGGTCGTGGGCGAGGATCCTGGCTTCGAGGTCGACCAGCTCCGGGGTCGGGTCGAGGCCCAGCTCCTCGCGGAGCACGACGCGCAGGTCCTGGTAGGCGGCGAGGGCGTCGGCCTGGCGCCCGGCCCGGTACAAGGCGAGCATCAGCTGCGCGCGCAGGCCCTCACGGGTGGGGTGCGCGTCGATGAGCGCCTCGATCTCGGGGATGAGCTCGGCGGCGCGGCCGCTGGCCAACTCGGCCTCGATCAGTCGCTGATGCGCGACGAGACGACGCTCGCCGAGGCGCTGCGCCTCGGGCCGGGCCCAGTCCTCGTCCGCGAACTCGGCGTAGGCGTCGCCCTGCCACAGTGCCAGCGCCGGCCGCAGCACCACGGCGCCGCCGGCGACATCGCCACGGGCGGCCCGCGCGTCGGCCTCCGCCACCGCCCGCTCGAACCGGGCCGCGTCGAGCGCGTCGTCGGCGAGCGTCATCACATAGCCGGGCGCCCGGGTGACGAAGGTGGGCGCGCCCTCGACGTCGGCGACGACCTTTCGCAACCGGGCCACGTAGCTGCGCAGCGTCGTGGCGGCTCCCGGCGTCGGCTGCCCCTCGAACACGACGTCGAGCAGCCGGTCGACCGACACCACTTCGTTGCGGTGCAGGAGGAACAGGGCCAGCAGCCGGCGCTGACGAGGTCCGCCGAGGGCGAGCTCACGCCCTGCGGCGGTGGCCTTCAGGGGTCCGAGCACCTGGAACTGGATCATCCCGCCCTCCGGCGAGGACGCTACCCGCCGGTGCCACGGTGACGCGGGCGTGTTGCAGTCCTGTGGCAGTGCTCCGTGCGCTCCGCGGGCTGCCACGGAACTGCCACGCCGGCCCCCGAACGTCGTGGCATCCGGCGACACCGCCGGCCGGAGGGCGGCCCCGGTGGGGGCCGGCCGGACCAAGGAGCACCACCATGAGCGCAACGTCTCTCCCTCGACACCGAGGCCACCGTGCGGGCCGCCACCGGGGGCGCCTGGCCATCGCCGGCGCCGCGGTCGGGGCGCTCGTCCTCGGCCTGGCGGCCCCCGCCGGCGCGGCCGGCGAGCCCGACCCCACCTTCAGCGGCGACGGCCGGCTCACCGTGGACCTGACCAGCGACGGCTACGAGGGCGGATACGCCGCCGCGGTCCAACCGGACGGCAAGATCCTGGCGGCCGGCCGCACCGGCGGCTCGGGCGGGCGCATGTACGTGGCGCGCTTCAACGCCGACGGCAGCCCCGACACGACCTTCAGCGGCGACGGCCGAGCCGTCGCCGACTTCGGGCCGGGCGACGACTGGGCCACCGACATCGGACTCGGCGCCGACGGCACGATCGTCGTGGCCGGTGCCGCACGCGACTACACCCGCATGGCCGTCGCGCGGTTCACCCCGACCGGCGCACCCGACGTCACCTTCAGCGGTGACGGGCGCCGGACCTTCAACATGTCGCCGGGCGAAGAGGGGGCCGACGACGTGATCGTCGATGGCGACGGGCGCATCGTGCTGGCCGGCGGGGCCGCGATCGGCGGCGCCAGCCGCTTCGCATTGGTGCGCTTCACCCCCAGCGGCGCGGTGGACCCGACCTTCGGCGGCGGCGACGGTCGCACCGACACCGACTTCGGACCGGGCCCCGACTCGGCGATGGCCCTCGTCCAGCAGCCCGACGGCAAGCTCGTCGTGGGCGGCCGCGCCGGCGGTGGCGGCGGGGAGCGCATGGCCCTCGCCCGCTACACCGAGGACGGCGCCCTCGACCCGACCTTCAGCGGTGACGGCAAGCTCACCCGCAACACGGGACCGGGCTACGAGGACGGTGCCGCCGTGGCGGTCCAGGGCGACGGCTCGATCGTGTTGGCCGGCGAGGCCGCCGGCCAACGCCTGGGCATCTTCCGCTTCACCGCGACGGGCGCACCGGACACCACCTTCGACGGCGACGGGATGCGCATCGACGACCGACCGAACGGGCCCGAGTGGCTCTCGGACATCCGCCTCCAAGAGGACGGCAAGATCGTGTTCAGCGGCACCCAGGGCGGCCAGGGCAACCGGATGCTGCTCGGCCGCTACCTCACCGACGGGACGCCCGACCCCACGTTCTCGGGTGACGGCTTCGCGCCGGTCAACCTCAGCCCGAACTTCGACGTGGCGTGGGACCTCGCCATCCAACCCGACGGCGCCATCGTCGGGGTGGGCGACGCCGACAACGGCGCGAAGCTCGGCCTCATCCGCGTCGCCGGCTGAGACAGGCCCCTGGTGCGTGGCGCCCGCGGGCGCTGCGGGACGGAGCCCCTCCCCGCTCGGGGAGGGGCACCGTCGTTTCAAGACACACCGTGCCCGTTGCCGGACGAGTCCGCGGCGGCGTCGGCGCACCGCGGGTGACAGGATCTTCCGCCGTGGCCCGCATCACCGACCTCATGGTGTCCGACGTGCGCTTTCCCACATCGGAGCTGCTCGACGGGTCGGACGCGATGAACCCCGACCCGGACTACTCCGCCGCCTACGTCGAGCTGCGCACCGACGATCCGGGCCTGCGCGGCTTCGGCATGACCTTCACCATCGGTCGGGGCAACGAGATCTGCTGTGCCGCGATCGAGGCGCTCCGCCCGCACGTCGTCGGCCGCCGTCTCGACGACCTCGAGAGCGACCTCGGTTCGATCGCCACCATGCTCACCGGTGACAGCCACCTGCGCTGGCTCGGGCCCGAGAAGGGGGTCGTGCACCTGGCCACCGCCGCGGTGGTCAACGCGCAGTGGGACCTGCTCGCCCGGCGGGCCGACGTGCCGCTCTGGAAGTACCTCGCCGATCTCGACCCCGAGCAGATCGTCGACGCCGTGGACTTCCGCCACCTCACCGACGCGCTCTCGCCGTCCGAAGCGCTGGCGCTGCTGCGAGCAGCCGCGCCCGGCAAGGCCGAGCGCGAGGCACACCTGCTGACCGAGGGCTACCCGGCGTACATCACCTCCGCGGGCTGGCTCGGCTACGACGACGACCGGATCAGGGCGGGCTGCACGGCGGCGCTGGCCGACGGGTGGACGGCGCTCAAGATGAAGGTCGGCCGGGACCGGGCCGACGACCTGCGCCGCGCCCTGCTCGTGCGCGAGCAGATCGGCCCTGACCGCCTCCTCATGGTCGACGCCAACCAGGTGTGGGACGTCCACGAGGCCATCGAGTGGACCAACTCGCTGGCCGCCGCCGACCTCTACTGGATCGAGGAGCCCACCAGCCCCGACGACGTGCTGGGCCACGCCCGCATCCGCGCCGGCGTCGGCCCCGTCCGAGTGGCCACCGGCGAGCACTGCCACAACCGGGTGATGTTCAAGCAGTTCCTCCAGGCCGAGGCGCTCGACGTCGTGCAGCTCGACGGGTGCCGCCTCGGCGGGGTCAACGAGGTCATCGCCGTGCTCCTCCTCGCCGCCCGGTTCGGCGTCCCCGTCTGCCCCCACGCCGGGGGCATCGGGCTGTGCGAGCACGTGCAGCACTTCTCGATGTTCGACTACCTGTCGGTGAGCGGGTCCCTCGACGGCCGGATGACCGAGTACGCCGATCACCTCCACGAGCACATGGTCCAGCGCCTCGAGGTCCGCGACGGCCGCTACCGGGCGCCCCTCGGTCCCGGCCTGGGCGTCGAACTCGAGCCGGCGTCGATGGCCCGGTACCGGTTCCCCGACGGCGACCACTGGGCGGCGGGATGAGCGGGCTGCGCGTCGCCCTGGTGGGCGGGCCGATGTACGACCGGCTGTACGACCTGCTCCCCGACGACGTCGAGGTCGTGGTGCACGCCGACCACCCCACCCTCAACCGAGAGGCGGCGGCGATGCTCGCCGCCGGCGAGCGCATCGACCTGCTCAGCACCCACGGAAAGTACGCGCCGTCGCAGGCGGGCTGGCTCCTGCCCCTCGACGACCTCGTCGACCCCGGTGCGCTGGCCGGCCTGGCCCCCCGGGCGCTCGACCTCTGCCGATTCGAGGGCGCCTTGCTCTGCGCCCCGCGCTGCATCGACGTACGCGTCCTGTGGTGGCGGACCGACCTGCTCGACGCCCCGCCCACGACGTGGGACGAGGTCGAAGGGGCACCGGACGCCTTCGGGTTCACCGGACGGGAGTCCGGCCTCTTCGGCCTGTTCTTCGAGCTCGTCGCCGGCGCCGGCGGCGCCCTCTTCGACGACTCGCTGCAACCCACCCTCCGGACGCCCGAGTCCGTGGCCGCGGTGGCCCGCCTCCAGCGGCTGGCCGCGAAGGGCCCTGCCGACCTCCCGGACTGGCACTACGACCAGGTCGACGATGCGCTACTCGACGGCCGGGTGGCGATGGCCGCCGCCTGGCCGGGCGGCACCGGCCGCATCAGGCGCAGCGATCTGGCCTCCCGCCTCGCGCCGGCCCGGTACCCCGGCGGGTGGTCCTACGCCGGCTGCCACGGCTGGGCCATCCCCCGGACCTGCGGCGACGTGCCGGCGGCGGTGGCAGTGCTCGAGCGCCTGGCCGACCCCGAGGCCGGTGCGGCCGATGCCGCTTCCGGCACCATCCCCGCCAACACCGCGGCGCTCGCCGAGGTGGCCCCGGCCGACGCCGTCGACGCGGCCCGCCTCGCCATCACCACCGAGACCATCGAGGACGGCATGCTCACCTACCCCCCGCTCGCCCGCTTCCCCGAGGTGGAGGACGCCGGCTGGGCCGCCATCCACGACGCCCTCCGGGGTGCCCGCACCGCCGACGACGCCGTGTCCGCCATGCAGTCCGCGGCCGAGGAGGCGCTGGCGTGAGCGCGTCGGGACCGGGCCGACTCGACGGCAAAGTGGCCATCGTCACCGGCGGCGCGTCCGGCATCGGCGCCGCCGTGGTCGAGCGCTTCCGTCGCGAAGGCGCCGCCGTCGCCGTGCTCGATCTGGCCGATACGGCCGACCACGTCTGCGACGTCACCGACGAGCGCGCCGTGGTGACCGCGTTCGACGCTGTCGTCGACGCCCACGGCCGGCTCGACCTGTTGGTCGCGAGCGCCGGGATCCCCCACGTCGGCACCGTGGCCACCACCACCGGCGACGACCTCGACCGCGTCTACGCCGTGAACGTGAAGGGCACGTTCCACTGCCTCCAGGCCGCGGTCGCCCGGATGCAGCCGGGAAGCGCCATCGTCACCCTGGCCTCCATCGCCTCGGTGGTGGGCATCCCGGACCGCCTCGCCTACAGCATGAGCAAGGGTGCCGTGCTGGCCATGACCTATTCGGTCGCCACCGACTGCCTCGACGCCGGCATCCGGTGCAACGCCATCTCGCCCGCCCGAGTGCACACCCCCTTCGTGGACCGCTTCCTCGCAGAGCACTATCCCGGACGGGAGGACGAGATGCTGGCCACCCTCGCCGCCACCCAGCCCGTCGGCCGCATGGCCCGGCCCGCGGAGATCGCGGCCATGGCCCTCTACCTGTGCAGCGACGAGGCGTCGTTCATCACCGGCAGCAACCAGCTCATCGACGGTGGCTTCACCGGCATCCGACGCTGAACCGACGCCGCCGGACCGAGCCTCGGGAACCTCAGGGGCCCGCAGGAGCGAACAGCGAACCCGGGGCGAAGTCGTCGGTGAGGACCCGGCGACGGGCGAAGCGCCATTCGCCATCGACCACCCGATAGTCGTCCAGGTAGCGCCCCCAGTGGTCGAGGCCGATGCGGGTGAGCACGGTGAAGTAGCAGCGACCCGTCGCGTGGGTGCCGTCGACGAGGTCGATCTGGTGGGTCGTCGTGCCGTGACGGACGTAGGTGGGGCCGCCGACGGCGCCGGCGCTTCGGTCGACCGTCCCGGAGAAGAGGCTGCGGATCGCCTCCCGTCCCTGGTGCACGTCGGCGCCGACCTCGAGCGTGGCGTCCTCGGCGAAGAGCTCGACCATCCGGTCGATCAGGCCACCGTCGCCGTAGGCGTTGTAGCGGGCGACCAGGTCACGGATGGCCTCACGGGCGAGCACGTCGGAGAGCTCCAGCACGGACTGATCCTCCCACGGCGGCCGCGGTCGAGGCCCCGGCCTACCCGAGGCGGGTGAGGACGTTGCGGGTGATCTGCTCGATCTGCGGGTCTCGCTCGGCGAGACCGTGGGCCCAGTCGGTGGAGCCCGACGTGACCACCGTGGCGCCGGCGGCGTTCGTGTAGGCGCCCAGCACGGCGTGGCCGTGGCGGATGCGCTCCATGGCCTCGGGGTCGCGGGTCCCGAACACCCGTGACGCCAGGTACTCGAGCTCGCTCGGCTCGCCGGGCGCCGGCGGGCGGGGGGCGGTCTCCCGGGTGAAGTGCCGGGTCGGGCAGGTCCCCAGGATCTCGAAGGTGGCGGGCGTCCCGTCCTCACCGGTCGGGAACGGCAGTCCGTCCCGGTAGGTGAACGTGCAGCCGTCGCACTCGTAGCCCACGACCGTGGCGCCGGCGCCGAGCACGTCGCCGTAGCCGAGGCCCGTGCCATCGAAGAGCCAGTGGCCGGCCCGGTGCACGGTGTAGCCGCCGAGGCCCGAGGTGACGTTGCGACCGATGCGGTGGTAGCCGCCCCGGGTGAACGACACCCCCGTCATGTGGTTCTCGGGGCGCTCCAGCAACACGTCGGACCAGAGCGTCGTGACCTCGGCCCGACGGTCGGTGTCGTAGAGGGGATCGCGCTTGTAGAAGCCCTTGTAGCCGACCATCACGTCGTGGTCGTCGCCCTCGATGCGCACCTGCCACAGCGAGGTGTTGCCCGAGAAGAACGCCGCGTTGCCCCCTCGGGCGATGAAGTCCTCGACGGTGTCGCGCATGCCCGCCGACCAGTACTCGTCGTGGCCGACCGAGAGGTAGAGCGCAGCGCCGTCGAGCACCTCGGGGTGCTCCTCGAGGTCGGCGTTGGTGCACACCCCGACGGTGAAGCCCTCCCGCTCGGCCCACGCGAGGAAGGGCTGCTCCCAATCGGGCCACCCTGCGGACCCGGCGTAGCCGGAGAGGTGGTTGAGGGTGAGGTAGCCGACGTGGGCGGCGTTCTGCGGGTCGGGCGCACCCGTGCCCGTCACCCGGCGGCCCTTGCCCGGCGGCTTGTGCAGATAACCGCGCGCCATCGGTCGCTGCATGGCCACCTGGGTGCCGCCCGTGTAGAGGTTGGGCCCGCCGAAGTCGTTGTACGCGTGCCAGGTGTTGGTGGCGAGCGCGAGGACGATGCGCTCGCCCGAGGTGGGGCGCACCACGAAGAACGCGTGCTCCCGACGCACCTTCTCGCCGACGTCGATCTCGAGGACCACCTCGTAGTAGCCCGACCGCCACGACGTCCCGGTGTCGAGGGTGCGCGCCACCGGCCAACCGCACCCCTGCGAGGACGCGTCCGCCGGTGTCTCGTGCTCCTCGGCGGCGACGGCGTCGTCGCGGAAGACGACCTCGCGCTCCGCACCGACCCGGGCCACCTCCACCCGCACCGGCCTTCCGCCCGACGACGAGAGGTGCAGCCCCACCGGCTCCCCCGCCGCCACCGACTGCGGCCAGCAGTACCCGGTCACCACCTCGCGCGCCATGTGCGGAACCTTACGTGTGCCGGTTCCGAGGGCCCCGGGTGCGCCCCGTGGGGCCGCGTCAGAGCGCGATGCCGACCAGCTTGGTGTCGAGGTACTCAGCGAGGCCCTGGCGGGCACCCTCGACGCCGATCCCGCTCTCCTTGATGCCGCCGAACGGCGCCGCCGCGGAGGTCGGGTTGATGTCGTTGACGCCGACCATGCCGAAGTCGAGGCGCTCGAACACCCGGAACGCCCGCGACAGGTCGTTCGTGTAGATGTAGCTGGCCAGTCCGTACGCGGTGTCGTTGGCCATCTCGATCACCTCGTCGTCGGTGTCGAACACGATCACCGGGGCGATGGGACCGAACGTCTCCTCGCGGTAGATCGCCATGTCCGGGGTGACGTCGGCCAGCAACGTCGGGGCGAAGAAGCAGCCGCGGTCGAGCCCTCCGTCGACGAGCCGCTCGCCGCCGGTGAGGACGCGGGCTCCTCGCTCGACGGCGTCGGCGACCTGGCGCTCCATCTTGTCGAGGGCGTCGCCGTCGATCAGTGGGCCGACGGTGACGCCGTCGGTCGCGCCGGCGCCGGCCACGAGCGACTCGAAGCGCTGCTGGAGGGTGGCCACGAAGGCATCCGCCAGGCTTCGGTGGACGAAGAGCCGGTTCGGGCAGATGCACGCCTGGCCGGTGTTGAGGAACTTCACCGCCGCCGCGCCCTTGGCGGCGCGGACGGGATCGGCGTCCTCGAGGACGATGAAGGGCGCATGCCCGCCGAGCTCGAGGCTCACCCGCTTGACGGTCTGCGCCGCCTTGGCCGCGATGAGCTTGCCCACCTCGGTCGAGCCTGTGAACGCCACCTTGCGCACCGAGCGGTGCTCGATGAGCTCACCGCCGACGGTCTCAGGGTCCGACGTGGTGACGAGGTTGACCACGCCGGCGGGGAGGTCGACGTCGGCGAAGACCTTGAACGTGTCGACCGCACACAGCGGCGTCTGCTCGGCGGGCTTCAACACCACGGTGCACCCCGCCGCCAGCGCTGGGGCGATCTTCCTGGTCAGCATCGAGATCGGGTAGTTCCACGGGGTGATGGCCCCGACGACGCCGATGGGCTGGTGCAGCACGAGGAAGCGCTGGTCGGCGCGCGCCGACGGAATGGTCTCGCCGTAGTTGCGTTTCGCCTCCTCGGCGAACCAGAGCAGGAAGTCGGCCGCGTAACCCACCTCGTTGCGGGCCATGCGGATGGGCTTGCCCTGCTCGGCGGTCATGAGCTGCGCCAGCGACTCCTTGCGCTCGACCATCAGCTGGTGGGCGGCGGTCAGGAAGGCCGCCCGCTCGTAGGCGGTGCGCCCCGACCAGCCGCTGAAGGCCGCCGCGGCGGCGTCGATGGCGGCGCGCACGTCGTCGATCCCGCCATCGGCCACCCGGTCGAGCATCGCGCCGGTGGCCGGGTCGAACGACTCGAAGGTCCGTCCCGACGCCGCCGGCCGCCATTCCCCATCGATGTAGAGCATGCGCATGCCTTTGGTCTGGCTCCCGGACCGGCCGGAGGCGATGGCGAACGGCCGGGGGCGGGAGGACGTGGTTGACTCACACCGACCGGCACGTCGGTCGGTGTCGGCGACCAGCGTGGCATGCCGGACGCGACCCGGCAGCGACGGGTCTGATCGAATCCCGTGTGACAAGTCCCGAGGAGACGAGGCCGTCCAGGCGCTGCGTCCCCGAGGCGTCCCGCCTCCCCGACGTGCGATCGATTCGCACCAGCGGCGCGAACGCCTAGCGAGCGACGGAGACGGCGAGGACTCCGGGGAGGTAGGTGTCGCCGGCGGAGGCGAGGTCCAGGGTCGCCGTGCGGGCCCCAGGGGTGAGCAGAGATCCGATACCGAAGGCGTCGATGTCGACACCGAACGTGTTCGAGTGGTCTGGCAAGCGGCCGGCGGGCGAGGCCCCCAGGTGCGACAGGGTGCTGTTGAGGAGGTTGTCGTCGGGATTGCGGGAATCGGTCAGTCGCTGGCCATCGACGCTGACGTTGTCCCCTATGAGGGTGGGGTCACCCTCATAGGCGAGAATGCTCAAGGTGGCGTCCGACGGCCCGGCCGTCGGGGCGCGGAAGCCCCCGACCTCGAAACGCGCCGGATGCGCGGGATCGACCACCGCGAGACCGTCGAAGACCACGAGCCGCCGCACGGGGCCGGTGGGGGCGTCGAAGACCACCACCAGGCTCCAACCGGCATAACGGTCTCGACCCGTGCCGGCCTGGATGCCCGCGACCCAGTAGCGCCCGTCACCCGCCGCGGCCACGAGGGCGGTGACGTCGGCCGCGCTCTGGTAGCGGCTGCCCCGGTCCTCGACGTGGTCCGCGGTCACGACGTGGTAGTCGCCACCGGACGGCGTCGCGAAGCGGATCGTGCCCGCGAGGACGGGACGTCGGCGGCGGCACCGCCGACGCCGGCCGCCGTGTCCCCACCCCAGTAGAGCCTGGCCCAGGCCACCTCCGCCCCCGCCGGCCGGGCGAGCGTCGCCGCGCTGGAGGACGAGGTCGTGGTGTCGGCGTCGGCGTCGACGGGAGCCACCGCCCAGTCGTTGTTGTCGAGGTCGGCTCCGACGCGATCACGGGCGCCGAGGCACGCAGCGCCTGCGGCGTCGGGACAACTCGACAGGTTGTTGCCGATCACGGCGATGTCACCGACACGCTCGTCTGCGTACACCGCGGACATCCCGTGCTCGGCGATCGGCACCGGCAACGTGGCGCGTGTCGACCCCTGGGCACGGTGCGGGCCCGCGGAGCTGAGGGTGACGGCCGCGACAATCTCGTCGGTTGCCGGGGATGCCGCGTGGAGTCGCAGGTAGAGGACCTGGTCGGCGCCCGCGACCAGCCGATCGCGCTCGCAGGTCGCCCCCTCTGCGTCCGGGCCGCAGCGCCACGACGCGCCGGACGCGGAGACGAAGGTGAGCTGGGCGGGAAGCTCGACGGCCAGGTGGAGCGAAGCGGCTGCATCCGGTCCGCGGTTGGCGACCGTGACCGCGATCATGCCGTCGCGTCCGGCCACGAGCACGCCCACCGGCTCGGCCTCCACGGCCAGGTCGGCGCGGGCCACGAAGGGCACCGTCGTCGTCGTCGGCAGCGTGGAGGTCGTGGGCACCCCGGGGTCGCCGGGCGTGACCGGCACCGGTACCAGCGCGGGTTCGGCCGGCGATGTCGAACCGGGTGCTCCCGGCGGCAGACGGGTGACCGTGTGCGCAGACACCACCGCTGCTGGGCCGCTGGTGGTGCTCGACGAGTCCCCTGCGGCGCCATGGTCGGATCCACTCGCCCTCGGGTCGACCGGGACCACCGGGGTGGCGGTCGCTCCCGTGGTCGCGGCGCGGGGCTCCTCGCCACGATCGACCACCTGGGCACGGGCGAGCGCGGCGACCACCAAGACGGCGACCGTGGTACCAGCGGCAAGCGCGAGTCGACGCGGTGGGCGCCTCCTCACCTTGCGGGCGGACGGTGTCGTGGCGGGGGAGGTGGCCTCCAGAGCCGGCGCACGGAGGTAGTCGGCCGCAGCGAGGCCGAGCACCGCAGGTCCCACGAACGAGCGCATGCCCGCATTGACGGCGGAGAGCTCGGCGTGGAAGGCACGGCAATCGTCACAGATGCTCAGATGGCGGTCGACGGTCGCGATTCCGGTGGCGGACAGACCGCCACGCACCTTGGCAGGCAACAGCTGGCACACGTGGTGACAGACCTCGTCGTGGGTGCCACGCCCGACGTGCGCCTCGAGATACGCGCGGCGCAGCGCTTCGCGCGCCCGGTAGGCGAGTGCGGCGACCGCGTTGGGGCTGATGCCGAGCAGCGGTGCGACTTCTGCGGGCTCGAGCTGCTCGACCTGGGTGTGCCACAGCACCATGCGCCAGCGTTCGGGCAACCGCTTGAAGGCCTCGACGGCCAGGGTGCCTTCGAGACCGTCGAGCGCAGGATCGATGAAGAGGTCTCCGAGGTGCACGTCCGCCGTCAGATCGGTCGGGCGCTCTCGCTCGGCGACTCTCGTGCGCTCCCAGTGGATCCGCCGCATCGCCGTCAGGAGGTAGGGGCGGAAGGCGACCGCTGGGCCCTTGCCCCGCTCGATGACGCACAACACCCTCGTGAACGACTCGCTCACCAGGTCCTCGGCGTCGCCGGCCCCCCGGGTCAGGCCGCGGGCGACGCTCCTCGCCGCGGCGCGGTGGCGCTCGTACAGGAGCCCGAACGCAGCGTGATCCCCGGCCCGTACGCGGGCCAACAGCTCGGCGTCCCCTGACGCGACCTCGGTCACCTCCGCCCCGACGACGACAGGCGTTCACGTCTCACGGAGTACCAGACAGATCACACGCGGCGTCATGACGACGGGCCCCCGCTGTCTCAGCCCGATGTGAGCCGGATCCGGACGTTGAGCATCGTGGAGGCGTGGTTGGGCGAAGCACGCCGCCGTGTCGGTGTCTCGCGTGACGACTGGCTCCACCCCGCCGTCGAGGCGCTGGCGGAAGCCCTCGACGGCGGGTTCACCGAGCCGGGGCCCGCCCTGGCTCGACTGGGTGCGATCCGAGCCAGCAACGGGTTCACCCTCGACGAGGTGATCGAGGACCTCCACTGCCTCTACGACGTCGTCGATCCGGCCCGACGTGTCCGCCTCGACCGCCTCGACACCCTCGAGGTCGCCCGCGGGTGGGTCCACGGCTTCGCCGAGGCCACTCGGGACATGGGCTGCGTCGAGCCGCTCACCGGGTGCGCCACGGAGGCATTCCTTCGGGCGCGCCTGACCCAGACCTATCAACACTGCGACTCGATCGGTCTCGGTGCCGCTGACGTCCACAGCCTCGTCGTCGTGCGGCTCCCGCTCGAGAGCCTCCGCGAACCCCACCGGTCCCTTCTGGCCGTGCGGGTCGCCGAACGGCTCCGGGTGGTGTTCGACGGGGGCGAGACCATCGCCAGCGTCGGCCCGGGCACCTTCATCGTCCTCGTTGCCGACACCCCCGCCGTCGGGGCGGCGCTCGCCAGTCTCACCGAACGGGTCGAGCCAGACCTCGTATGCGACGAGGCATCTCCTGTGCGCACCCAACTGTGGATCGAAGGCCTCCCGGAGAGTCTCGACCAGGCTCTCTCCCTCATCGACGACCTCACCACCCGCTCGCGGCGGCGGCCCACCCCGCCGACGCCTGATCCGTGATCCGGGTGTGACCGCGGCTCAGCGGCCGTGGAACTCGGGATCGCGCTTCTCGAGGAAGGCCCGCGGGCCCTCGCGGGCGTCCTCGGAGCCCATCACCGTCATGCCGTGGCCCATCTCGATGTCGAACGCCTCCGCCTCGGTCATGGCCTCGGTCTCGCGCAGCGTGGCCAGGATGGCCTTCACCGCGAGGGGCCCGTTGCGGGCGATGCGGGCGGCGATCTCACGGGCCTTGTCGAGAGCGGTGCCGTCGGGGACCACGTGGTTGACGAGGCCGAGCTCGAACGCCCGCTGGGCGGTGATGTCCTCGCCGGTCAGCAGCATCTCGGCCGCCACCGCGTACGAAACCTGACGGCGGAGGCGCACCGCCGAGCCCGCCATCGGGAACAGGCCCCGCTGCACCTCGGTGACCCCGAAGACGGCACTCTCCCCCGCCACCCGGATGTCGGTGCCCTGGAGGATCTCGGTGCCGCCGGCCCGGGCGTAGCCCTCAGCGGCGAGGATCACGGGTTTCGTGGGGCGATAGGTCTTCAGCCAGCCCCCGAGGATCACGTCGGGCTCGTCCTGGAAGCGCTGGAGCCACTCGTTGTCGACCACGCCGGCCTGGAGCCGCCCGATCTCGCCCAGGTCCATGCCGGCGCAGAAGGTGTCGCCCTTGCCGGTCAGGATCGCCACCCGCAGGTCGTCGTCGGTGTCGAGACGCACCCACGCGTCGTACATCCGGCAGAGCACCTCGGCGTTGGCGGCGTTCTTCTTCTCGGGACGGTTGATGGTGACGACCAGCACGGGGCCCTCGGGCTCCACCAACACGAGCGGTTCGGACATGGACCCTCCTGGGACGAAGCGACGGTGATGCGGCAGCAAGCGACGGGGCCGGTAGGGCACCCATCGCGGCGCCCGATCTTCTCGGCTCCGGACCCCCCTTGTCGATCCGGCGCCCACCACCGCGCCGGTGCCGGCGTCGTGGTAGACCGCCGCTATGTCCGACGTCGTGCGCTACGAGGTGGCCGACCGGGTCGCCACCATCACCCTCGACCGGCCCGAGGCGCGCAACGCGCTGTCCCGAGAGGTCATCCGGCTCCTGCCCGAGCTGGTGCTGCGTGCCGACGGTGACCCGGACGTCGACGTCGTGATCCTCACGGGCACCGATCCGGCCTTCTGCGCCGGCGTGGACCTGAAGGAGCTCGGCGCCACCAACGCCATCCCCGGCCTCGGCGCCGACGCGAAGGCGCTGTCCCGTGACGCCGGCACCCTCGACACCCGGCCCGGCCCGTTCCCTGCGATCGCCAAGCCGATGATCGGCGCCGTGAACGGCGTGGCCGTCACCGGCGGCTTCGAGCTGGCCCTCAACTGCGACCTGCTCATCGCCTCGGACCGGGCCCGCTTCGCCGACACCCACTGCCGCATCGGCGTGCAGCCCGGGTGGGGGCTGACCGTCCTGCTGGCCGAGGCCGTCGGCGCGCGCCGGGCCCGTCAGCTGTCGATCACCGGCAACTTCCTCGACGCGTCGACGGCGCTGGCCTGGGGCCTGGTCAACGAGGTGGTGCCCCACGACGAGCTGCTCCCCCGTTGCCGGGCGCTGGCCGCCGACATCGTCTCCAACGACCAAGCCGGCGTGCGCCGCATCCTGCGCACCTACGCCGAGAACGAGCTGCTCGCCGGCGCCGACGCGTGGCGCAACGAGACCGCCGTGTCGGACGCGTGGTTCGCCGAGCTGGCGACGCGACCCGGCGAGGTCGAGGCCCGTCGCCAGGCCGTCGTGGAGCGCGGCCGCCAGCAGGCCGGCGGCCCCGAGGCCACCTCGGAGAGGTGACCTCGGGGCCGGTGCGTACCCGTTCCTTCAGACGCCGCTGCCCGGCGCGCCGCCCGCGGGGGGACCCGCGCCCTGCGCGACCGGCGGGTTGGCCGGGGGGCCACCCTGGGTCTTCTTCTTGCTGTTCGCCCGGGCGACCAGCACGACGATGAGGACGATGAGCACGACGGCGATGGCTGCGATCAGGATCCAGGGGAAGCTCGAGCTGGACTCGTCCGGCACGAGGTCGGGCTCCTCGGTCGCGAAGACCGGCTCGGGCGTCGACTCCGGCAGCTCCTCGACGGCCTCCTGGAGGGTCGCCGAGCTGTCGACGAAGTCCTCGTTGCCGGTGGCGGCCACGTCGTAGACGCAGGTCTCGACGGCCAGCGGGTCGTCGACTCCGGCGTCCTGGCAGGCCTGCGTCGCCTCCTCGACCGCGGCGGGGTCGAGGTCGTCCGGAGTGACGAGGTCCTCGGCGGCGCCGGGTGCCGGTACGGGCGCCTCGCCGACGCTGACCAGCGACTCCGGCTCGGGGACCCGCCAGCTGTCGGCGAACCGACGCACCTTGTTCTCGTTCGCCGGCTGCTCGATGACCGTGCCGTCGCGGAGGGTCATGTCGTTGTCGGGGTCGCCGTCGAGGTTCCCGAGCACGCCCTCGAAGGTCAGATCGCCGCCCAACCGGACGACGCCGATGTCGAGGTGCGAGTCCCGCTTGAACAGGACCCGGGCCGCGGTGTTGCCGTCCGGCCAGTCAATCTGGAAGTCGTTGGGCTCGGTCTCCTCCGGTCCGATCGTGCTCTGGGTGATCGAGCCGGAGACGAGGCCACCCTGCGGCAGGTCGAGGGGACCGTCGGGGAGCGGGGTGTCGACGCCGTTGACGAGCAAGGTGGGTTCCGGGTTCAAGTAGAACTCGAGTGAGTCACCGGCGACGTTCATCACCGTGGCGGTGTTGATCGACACGCCGGGACGGATGTCGAGCGCCTCCTGGCGGGACTGGATGACCACGCTGCCGTCGGTGGACTGCAGGAGGACGAAGTCGCCCACATCCTGGATGTCGAACACCAGGGCGTCCGGCGTCCGGAAGTGCACGTCACCGAAGCTGCCCGGGGGAATCGGCTCCGGCGGCACCTCAGTGGTCGTGGTCGTGTCCTCGACGATCGTCGTGGGAGGGGCGTCTTCCTCGACCGGCACCTCGGTGCCGTCCAACGTGATCGTGGCGCTCTGCAAGGTGTTACCGGGGTTGCAGTTGTCCATCTGGACGATCACGACCCGGTTCTCGCCTTCGACCAACTTGTCGGCGAGGTTGCCGGTCTGGGTGCCGCCGCTGTCGGCCAGCACGGTGGCGTCCGAACCCGGGGTACCGGCCTGGTTGGCGCTGTTGAAGATCGAGATCTGGGCGGCGTCGTCGATGTTGACGAAGTCGACCGTGAACGTGCTCGGCGTCACGCCGGGCGGCACGGTGATGGTGGTCTCGAAGTAGGTGTAATCGACGCCCGTGCCACAGCCCGTGAGCCGCGAGGCCTGGCCGCCACCGAAGTTGGGGTCGGTCTGCCCGTCGAACCCGATCACATCGGGATCGGGGGCCGACTGCCAGCCGGGGTCGGCGGCGTCGGGAATCGAGGCGTCGACGAACCACGGCTCCGCGTCGTTGATGTCGGTCTGCCCGTTCGACGGCGCACCGTTCGGCGTCGGCGGGATGAACATCCGCCACGGCGATCGGTCGATCGTCACGGTCTGCGCCGAGCTCATCGTCGTCGTGACGAGCGAGGCGAGGCCGACGGCCCCCACCAGCATCCCCGCCACGGCAGCCCTGCGCCATCGGTTCCGTTCCATGGTCACCCGCTCTCTCTTGGTACCGCCCGCGATGGCCGCCGGAGAACTCCGACTGCCTTGTCAGTCACAACAGACAGGCGCTCCACCTCTGGAGTTACCTGCGCCCTGTTACAGAGGTGTGACGCTGGCCCGATACGTCCTCGAGTCGGGGTCCCACCGGTGCTTCCGCCACAGTCGACCCCCGCCCGCGGGACGAGGAAGCGCAGACCCTAGCGGGCGGCCCGCCCTCGCGGGCGGCGCGACGTGCCGCCGATGGCCACCGGCGTCACCTCGACTGGCCGACCCCATACCGCCCGCAGAGAGCGGCCCTGGCCGGGGCGGCTCAGATCAGAGATCGCTGATGGGCACCACGGAGCAGGTGATGGGGCTGGGGCGCTCCTCGGCGAGGAAGAACCGCCAGAAGATCGAGCCGCTGGTGTGGCCCTCGGTGTCGAGCCAGTTGGGGACGCCGGGGTCGCGGTTGGCGATGACGATGCGGTAGCTGCCGTCGGGCTCCAGCTCGAGCTGCGTGCGGTTCAGCGAGGTCTGGTGCGAGCGGTACTCGTAGGTCTGCATGTGCTTGTTCCAGAGCATCACGTTCACGAATGCCGCCGGCGGGATTGTCCCCTCGAGCACCAACGCCTCGTCGTCGCCGAGCTCGTAGGGCCCCATCGAGTAGTGGGCGTCGACCGCGCCCAGCACGTCGATGCCGGCGTCGCGGAAGCTGAAGGGCTGCGGCAGCTCGTTGGGCGTCCGGGACACGAAGGGGATGTCCGGCATCTCGGTCGGCGGCGTCATGCCCGAGGTCTTGGAGGCGACGAAGGTGGCCACCCCGGCCAAGCGCTCGGCGATCGCGTCCTGCGTCCACGTGGGTGCCGGTCCCGGGTCCTCGACGGGCTCGATGCGCAAGACGACGTGGACGTCGGGGTCGGACGCCGCCGGGGTGGGCCGCTCGAAGTAGTGGCGGGTGACGACGGAATGGGCGTCGGGCGCCGTCTGCAGCCAATTGCCGGCGAAGCCGTCGGGCCTCGGCTCGGGGCTGACCGTGATCTCGTAGCTCTCGCCGTCCGCCCCGTGGACGAGGGTGGTCTCGTTCACGTCGGCGATCACCCGCTCGGCGTTGGCGTCGTTGGGGTCGCCCCCGTGGACCGTGAAGGAGAGGTAGCCCTCGCCGGTGTTGCGCCCGGTGACCCGGTACTCGCGGTCGCCCCGGATCTTGGTCCAGAAGTAGACGGCGTCGGGGTTGTCGCCCTGCATCTTGCGGAAGGGCGAGACGATGCGGGTGAACAGCGGCCGCTCGGGGTCGCTCTCGAGGTGGTGGTCGAGGCCGACCGCCAGGAGGTGCCCGAGGTGACGGAACCCCTCGGCCCGGTCCTGGTCGTTGAGGTCCTGGGCGTCGAGCCACTCGCCGAGCCCGATCAGCTCGTCGAGCATCGCCCGGTACGCCGCCCCCGCAGTCGATGTCATGGCCCCATCTTGGCCCGGCCGCGGCGAGCGTGGGGCCGGTGGGCGATGATGGTCCTCGCAGCCGCGGCATCGACCGAGCCGCGAACCCGGGGGAGGGCCTGTGTCCGACGCGACCACCATCCACGACGTCGTCATCACGGGCGGCACCGTGCTCGACGGCACCGGCGCCGAGGGCGTGCGGGCCGACGTGGCCATCGACGGCGACCGCATCACCGCGATCGGCGACCTGGCCGGCGCAACCGGGCGGTCGACCATCGACGCCGCCGGCCTCGTCGTCACCCCGGGCTTCGTCGACCTCCACACCCACCTCGACGCCCAGATCGCGTGGGACCCTTGCATGACGTCGTCGTCGTGGCACGGCGTGACCACGGCGCTCATCGGCAACTGCGGCGTGGCCTTCGCTCCGGCCGCTCCCGGCGAACGTCGCTACCTGGCCGAGATGATGGAGAGCGTGGAGGACATCCCCCACGAGGCGATCCTCGACTCGCTGCCGTGGGACTGGACCACGTATCCGGAGTACCTCGACTCGGTGCAGCGGATGCGGCCGGCGCTGAACGTCGTGGGCCTGGTCGGCCACTGCGCGGTCCGCCACCACGTCATGGGCGAGCGCTCGCTCGGCGACGAGCCGCCCACGCCGGCCGAGCTCGACCGGATCGGCGCCATCGTCGAGGAGTCGGTGGCCGGCGGGGCGGCGGGCTTCTCCACCTCCCGCCTGACCGGTCACCGGGTGCCCGACGGCCGCTGCGTCCCGGGGACGTTCGCCCCCGACGAGGAGCTCTTCGCCGTCGCGTCGGCCATGAACCGGGCCGGCGGTGGGATCTTCCAGGCCGTGCTCAACGAGACTCGGACCCGGGAGGAGTTCGACCTGCTCTGGGAGATGGCCGGGCGCGCCGGCGACGTCCTCTTCTCCGGCGCCCTCGGCAACAACCCCGAGCGGGTGCCCCGCATCCTCGAGCGCTACGACGACTTCCTCGGCGGCGTGCGCGCCGACGCCGGCCGCATCACCGCGTTGGGCATGACCCGCCCGAGTGGGCTGCTGCTGGGCCTGCACCAGCTGACCCCGGCGTGGGGGCCGGCGTGGAAGGAGCTGATGGCCCTGCCCACCCTCGCCGACCGGGTGGCGGCCCTCCGCGAGCCCGCCACCCGCCGGGCGCTGGTGGCCGACGGCGAGGCCAACGGCATCAGTTTCGGCGCCGAGCGGGTGCGCCCCCTCGGCACCGCCCCGCAGCCCGACTACGTCGGCCCCACCTTGGCCGAGCTGGCCGAGCGGGCCGGCGTCCACCCCGTCGAGATCGTGCTCGACCAGCTGCTCGAGACCGAGGGCCGGGCGCTTTTCTGCGTGGCCTTCTTCAACGACGCCCACGAGCACCTCGGGGAGTTCCTCGCCCTCGACGGCGTCCTGCCGGGCCTCGGCGACGCCGGTGCCCACGCCGGCCAGATCTGCGACGCCGACGCGCCGACCCACTACCTCACCTACTGGAGCCGCGAGCAGGGCGCCGCTCCCCTCCCGGACGCCGTCCACCGTCTCACCGCCAAGCCGGCGAGGGTGCTCGGCCTCGTCGACCGGGGGACACTCCGCGCCGGCGCCTACGCCGACGTGAACGTCTTCGACCCCGAGCGCCTCTCCTACGGCTACCCGCAGTACTCGAACGACATCCCGGGCGGCTCCGGCCGCTTCAGCGTCGGCTCGTCGGGCTACGCCGCCACCCTCGTCAACGGCGTCGTCGTCACCGAAGAGGGCGCCAACACCGGCGCCCGCCCCGGCACCGTCCTCCGCGAGTTCTCCCGGGATTGAGGCCCGGGGCGGCCCGCGGGCTCGGTCGTCGAGGAGGAGATCCACGCCTCGATGAACGCGCTGCCCGACGGCCGCTCCCATCGGCTACGGGCCGTACGAGGGGTCGGGCTCCGTCAGTGGCCGCGAGCGATCTCGTCTGCGAGCGCCTCGAGGTAGGGCAGGGCGGCCTGGTCCTTCGTCCGTCCCGCCGCACGCTTCGAGGCGATCACGTCGTCGAGCGCCGCGACCCGCACGACGACGCCTCCACCGACATCGATCGCCGACGCCCTCGGGGACAAGTCGTCGAACCCCTCGTCGAATCCTGACGGGCGGATGGTGAGGTCCACATCGCCGGCTTCTGTGGTCAGGTTCAGCATCATCGGCATGGCTGCGAGGAAGGCACCGGTGCAGGGGAAGTCCACGCCGCCCGGTTCGCCCGCCGTACGGATCCGTGCCCCCAACTCGTCGAGCGCTGCGGCCAGGCGGTCGAGGTTGTCCGGCGCCCGCGACGGCGTGATGTCGACGTCTTCGGTGGGCAGCGTCGACCCGTGGGCGACGGCGGCCATGCCGCCGACGAGGACGTAGTCGACGTCGTGATCGGCCAGCGTGCGGACGATGCGATCGAAGTCGAAGTTCATCGGGCGTCGCCACCTCGGGCCCGAAGTCGCCGCTGCTGGTCGGCGACCCCGTTCATGTGGCGGATCCGTGCGTCGGGTGACCGCGCGAGCGCCCGGCGGATCTGGGCGCGGTCCACGCCGTCGTCGGGCGGCGATGACGTCCCGAGTGCCTCGCCGAGCAGCGAGCGGATCACCGAGGCACGGGATCGCCCGAGTACGCGAGCGCGACGGTCCACCTCCGCCAGGAGCTCCGGCGTCAGGCGGACGGCCACGCGATCACCAACGGCGGGACGACCCGGAGGTCGCCGCTCCGTCATTGCGACGGTCGATGATCCCATGGCGCCAAGTTTACGGCGCCGTCAATTCTTCTCCAAGCCGTCCGTGCGAGGAAGCGACGATCGCCATCACCGGGTGGCGCCAGAGCCGGGGCCTCCCCCCGCTGAGCGACGAAGCACCCGATCTCGTCGGCGAGCCTCACCGCGCGCGTCCTACGGGGTGATGACGGTGATCCCGGCGACGGGGGCCTGGTCGAAGCGGGGCAGGAGCGCCGCCGCCTCGACGAGGTCGATGGTGCGCTCGATCAGGCGCTGCGGTTGCAGGACGCCCTCTTCGACCAGCGCCAGCAGCTCGGGGTAGTCGCCCGCCGCCATCCCGTGGCTGCCGAGGAGGTCGAGCTCCCATCCGATCACCCGGGCCATCGGCACCCGGGGATGACGTCCTTCGACCGGCGGGAGCAGGCCGACCTGCACGTGCCGGCCCCGCCGTCGCAGCGAGAGGATCGCGTCGGCGCAGGTCGCCTCGCTGCCGACCGCGTCGACCGCTACGTGGCTGCCGCCGCCGGTCAGGTCGGCGAGGGCGGCGGGGACATCGGCGCCGTCCGCGAGGACCACCTGCTCGGCGCCGAGCTCCTGTGCCAGCGCGAGGGCGGCCGGATTCCGGTCGACGGCGACCACGCGGGCACCGAGCGCATGGCCGATCATGACCGCACTGAGCCCGACCCCGCCGGCGCCCACGACGGTGATCCACTCGCCTTCCCGGACGCGGGCCCGGTGGGCGAGCGCACGGTAGGCAGTGGCGAACCGGCAGCCGAGGCTGGCCGCGGTGGCGAACTCGACGTCGTCGGGGACCCCCACCAGGTTCACGTCGGCGGCGTGGAGGGCCACGTACTCCGCGAACGAGCCCCAATGGGTGAAGCCGGGTTGCGTCTGGTGCGGGCACACCTGGGCGTCGCCGGCTCGGCAGTACTCGCACCGGCCGCACCCGCACACGAACGGGACGGTCACCCGGTCCCCGGCCTTCCAGTTCCGGACCTCGGGGCCGGCGTCCACGACCACGCCGGCCAGCTCGTGGCCCGGAACGTGGGGGAAGGTGACGTCGTCGTCGTGGCCGGCCCAGCCGTGCCAGTCGCTGCGGCACAGCCCGGTCGCCAGGACCTGCACCACCACGCCCTCCTCGGGCGTCGCCGGCTCTGCGACCGTGCGCACCTCTGGGCGGGCCCGGGCCGCGTCGATGACGACGGCGCGCACGTCCTCAGGCTCCGGGTTCCGGTTCCGGCCCCGCCGTGGGCTCACCTGCGGCCTCGTCCCGCTCGGCCCAGTCCAACAGCGGGTCGATCGCGAAGATGGCGTCGTCGATGCCGGCGTGGAGGTCGCCGACCTCGGCGAAGCGGGCCGGCACGGTCGCCACGGTGAAGTCCTCCGCCTCCACGTCGTCGACCTCGTCCCAGGTGATCGGCGTCGACACCGTCGCCGCCGGCAGCCCCCGCACCGAGTACGCCGCCGCCATCGTGTGATCCCGGGCGTTCTGGTTGTAGTCGACGAACAGCGCGGCCGGGTCCCGGTCCTTGCGCCACCACGTGGTGGTGACGTCGTCGGGCGCCCGGCGCTCGACCTCTCGGGCGAAGGCCAGCGCGGCACGCCGGACGTCGGCGAAGCCGTGCTCGGGCGGGATGCGGACGTAAATGTGCAGCCCGTTGCCGCCCGAGGTCTTCGGCCAGCCCACCGCGCCGAGCTCGTCGAGCACCTCGTGGACCACCCCCGCCACCCTGCGGGTGCGGTCGGGCGGGCAGTCGGGCATCGGATCGAGGTCGATGCGCCACTCGTCGGGCTGCTCGACGTCGGCCCGCCGGGAGTTCCAGGGGTGGAACTCGACGGTCGACATCTGCACCGCCCAGATCACGTGCGCCAGCTCGGTCACGCACAGCTCGTCGGCGGTCCGCTTGTAGCGGGGGAAGAACACCTCCACGGTCTCGAGCCACGGCGGGGCGCCGGCGGGCACCCGCTTCTGGTGCACCTTGTCGCCGGCGAGGCCCGAGGGAAAGCGGTGCAGCATGCACGGGCGCTCCCGCAGGGCGTTCACGATGCCCGGCCCGACCGCGAGGTAGTACTCGACAAGATCCAGCTTCGTGGTCCCGGTGTCGGGGAAGTAGATCCGGTCGGGATTCGAGACGCGCACCGTGCGCTCCCCCACCTCGACCTCCACCGCCGGCGCCTTGGCAGCCATGGGGCCACCGTAACGACCACCATGGAGAGGCGAGCGGCCACGCGTGCCGGCGGGAAGGTCAGTCCGGCACCGGCACCGAGAGGAAGCCGGGCCGGTACAGGTACGCGTTTCGCTGCCAGAGGTCGAACCGGCCGCCGTTCGAGAGGGACACGACCATCCTCCCGTTCCCGGCGAGGTACGGAAGCAGGTTCGCGTGGTAGTTGCCGCATTCGCCGGCGCAGCGCCGCAGGCCGAACACGTCGATCGCCTGCACCTCCGTCCAGGGCCCCTGCGGCCGGCTCGCCCGGTCGACGTGGATCGCGAAGCCCCACCAGTCGTCGATCTTCGTGACGTTCACGTACACGTCGCCGAAGCGCTGGACGTCCATCGGGTTGGCGTGGCCGCGGGTCATCACGGGCGCCGCCCCGTGCCGGTTCGTGGTCCACCTGGTGCCGTTCCAGTACGTCGGCGCGACGTCGAAGCGACCCCTCGGCACGCGGCCGAGGTACGACAACGGCATGCAGCCGGCGTCGAACTGACCGGGGCCGTCCACCTGGTTGACGAACTGCCGGTAGCAGTGGCCGTAGAGGTACGAGTAGTTGGCGTCGCTCACCACCGACCAGCCGTACAGCCGGGTGCCCGCGTTCCTGGCCGGCTCGAACGACAGGACCCGCATCGTGGACGGCTGCACCCGCGCCACCCACGTCCCCACCGGTCGGGCGCCCCACGTGGCCCCGGTGCCGTTGGGGTTGCTCATCTCGGCCACGAAGATCCACAGCGCCCCGTCGGCGCCGATCTCGCCGTCCATCGGCCAGAACCAGCGGCGCAGCGGGGTGGTCAGGGACGACCCGATGAAGTTGCGCATCCGCGGCCCACCGACGAGCGACCAGCAGTTGCCGGTCTGCACGAGGCCGGCGTTGTGGGCCGCTTCCTCCAAGCTGTTGCGCAGGTCGTTGTCGTTGCTGAAGAACATGTCCTGGAACAGCCACAGGTTCCGGCCGCCCGGCAACGCATACACCCGCTGGTAGTCGCCCCCGCCGAAGCCGCGTGCCGTCGCGGTGCGACCGACGCCGGGCCGGGTGAAGATCTCGTTCAGCTTCGTCGCCGAGAGGTTCCTCGCCGTGCACGCCGCCTCGGCCGGCGGCGTGCCGCGGCCCTCCAGGGCGACCAGCGAGCCGACGGCGACGAGCACTGCCACGATCGCTCGGGCGCGACGACGAACCATGCTCCGTCTGTCGGCAGGGAACACGCCCTCGTTGACGAGCCACACCGGCGAGAATGGGCCACCCCGGGAACGGATTGCGCCGAGTTCGGAACGTCTCGACGATCGGCGAGCTAGGAGGCCAGTCCGTCCACCATGCGCGCGAGATCGCCATTCGTAGGCGATCGGGATCGTGGTCGAGTCGGGCGGCACGAGCCTGCCCGGCGAGTCCGCCGGCACCCAGTCGGACCAGGTGGTCATGCAGGTCGGCCCGTTCTTCGGAGTTCGCTTCCTCCAGATCGGCGAGGAGCGCGAGCGCACCGAAGGCCTCGATGAGCCGAACGACATCCTCGCCGTCGCTGGCTCTCTTCTCCGGTGTGCGGAAGTCCAGGGCGACGTTCGCCACCTTCCCGGCGAAGAGCGCGCCTGCCGACGGCAGCCGGACCATGCAACCGTCGGCATCCGCCTCCGAGACCAACCGCACCCACTCCGCACTTCGTGCCAGCAGCAGGCCGAACGGTGGGACGAGCAGCACGAGTCCGTCAGGATCTTCGATGCGCTCATCCACTCGGCCGGGTCGGGCGACGTCGACCCCGTCGGGGAGAAGGTCCACGAGCAGTGGGAGCCCCTCGAGGCGACAGGGATGCTCCGGATCCGCCTGGATTGCGTCCACGGCGGCGAGCGCATCCCGAGCGGGCCGAGCATCGCCACGGAGGAGAAGGTCGAGGTCCCCGGTGGGCCGAACCGCCGCTCGGGCCATGCGCAGCCGACACCGGACCGCCCAACCTCCGACGAGCACGACTCCCCCGGGTAAGGCGTCCACGACGATCCGAAGACTTGCCACGACCGCATCAGGCGCAGCGATCGAGATGTGCGTCGCGGGCGTCTGTTCGCTCATTCAGCTTCCCAGCCGCTTGTCAGATCCGTCAGGTGGGGTGCCAGCACCTCACGGCCTCGTGGCGTCGCCGCGAGTTCGAGTGCGCTGACCAGAGCAGGAACGGGACCGGCGGTGAACGGAAAGTCGACCACGGCGATTTCCCAGTCCGACTCACCGCCACTCACCAGGAACCCGCCCGCGTCCGCAAGCAGGCCCGGGGCGTCATCGAGGCGGCGAACATACAGCCGGGGCGGCGCTTCCCACGCCGTGTCGGTCCAGAGCCGAAGGGCCGGGCCCCCGCCCACCGGCAAAGCATCGATCGGCGGCCGTCCCCCGATCACGCTGGCGGCGGGAGCCGGCCAGTGGCGGCCACCTTCGAGCAAGAGATCGAGGGTCGGTCGTAGTCGACCCTCGCGACCCTGACTCACCTCCCCGACGACGAGCCCGAGCTGGCGCAAGCGCCGCACGACCTGACTCGCCAGCGGACGACTCGCCTCCGCCCGCTCCGCCAGGTCGGCTACCGACTGCGGGCGCCCACCGTGCAGGAGCAGCGCCACCGTGACGGCCAGACCCTTGCCGGCGAACGGGTTTCGGCCCTGGGCCGTCGAAAGCCTCGGCACGGCGACTGAATCGGCACCCATGGTCAACTATTTACTCGTCGCATGATCTGTAAATACTATCTGATCCGGCGGGCTCGTTCCAGCAACCGGTTGGTAGGTTGGGGATCGCAGGGCGGTCGGGAATGGATTCGGCGGATTCGGGAACGCGTCGCCCAACGCGCTGGGCCGAGACCGACCGCTGGTCGGTCAGTCGCACCTATAAGTGTTCCTTGGTCTTGGCCGAGAACACTTATAGGCTGGCGACATGGCAGGTGTCGTCACGCCGGGGGCGGCGGCTCGCAAGTGGGGTGGGGGCACGGCCGCCATCGCACGACTGCTGATCGCAGCGGACGTTCCACTCACCGGCGTCTCGATCGCTCGCGCGGTCGGTGTCACCCAGCCTCGTGTCTCTCAAGTTCTCCGGGGGTTCGCCCTGAGCGACGCCGTGGAGGCCGTCGATGGCGGCTACCGGGGGCACCGAGCGAAGCTGTTGGACCTCTACCGCGATCGGTCCCGCCCTTCGCTCGTGGAGCCCGAGTCCTACTGGTACGGCATCCACCCGATCATCGAACAGGCCAACCAGGCGATCGAGCTCGCCGGCGACGGCCACGTGGCGATCGCGTTCTCCGCCGATCTCGCCCCTGACCTCCTCGTCCCATGGCGTCATCCGACGCTCACCGTGGTCTATGCCAGCGAGTCGCTGCCCTTGGACAACGTCGGCCTCGTGCCCGCCGAGGGCCGTGCCGACGCGTCGATGATCGTCCGCTGGACCCACGATGAAACCTTGTTGTCCGGGCCGCCGGGACCGCGCCTCGTCGAGGGCATCCCGATCACCGATCCGGTCCAGCAATGGTGGGACCTCCTCGACCTCGGCGGGGAAGACCGGGCAGAGGCCGCCGATCGCCTACGCCAGGCGATCATCGACCGCACCCTCGGCGCGACCCCGTGACGACCGGGCGGGTCGTGCTGGCCAGCCTGTCCGCGGCGATGGACGGCGGGTTCACCGCCATCGCCGACGTCAGCAGCGCAATGAGGGCCGTTGGTGCCGCACACGAGCACCGCCTGATCGGGGGAACCGCGGTCCTGCTCCACGTGCAGCGGCTCGGTCTCGACCTCCCGTTGCGCGCGACCGGCGACGCCGACTTCGGGATGGCCCCACACGTGCTAGCGCGACCCGAACTGGCCGAAGCGATCGAAGCCCTCGGGTACACCAAGACCTTCGGCAACCGCTGGGAACGGGCCCTCGATGACCGGCGCGTCGCCGCAGTCGACCTCCTCGTGCCGGCCTACACCTCCCACGCCCGCCGAACCGTCAAGGTCGGCGACGTGACCACCACCGAGGTCCCCGGTCTCGCCACCGCCCTTCGCCGTGCTGGTGTGGCCATCACCGCGGAGCTCCGTCTCACCGACGGCCCCGCACTCACCACGACCGTGGTCCTCCCGGACGCTGCGAGCATCCTCGGGTTGAAAGCGCACGCCCGCACCGTTCGGGACGAGAGCCGCGACGCCGACGATCTCTGGCGGTGCCTCGAGATCGCGGCGGCCGATGACGCCACCCCGGACGCCTTCGACACCGACCCGGCACTCAATCGACTCCGGGCGCTCCTGTGGCGACAGCTCGGACCGGGCGGAACCGCGCTCCCCGCGCTGACCCGCGACCTTCAACCAGACGCCGCCGCACGACGACGGACCAGGATCCGAGCGCTCCTCGCCGAAGTCGTCGGCCCACCTGACTGACGAACACCGCTGGACGAACCGGTCGCGGAGACCGATACCGTCGCCGCCGCCATGAACCTCATCCCGTCGATCGCGCGCCTGGTGCTCAACCGCGGCCTCGACGACACCCTCCTTCTACGACGGGCCCACTCCGTCGGCCACCGCCGCCAATGGATCAACCTGCTCGGCTTCGCCCTCATGGTCAACTCCCTCGCGCTGATGGAGCACCGAAAGCCCCAGCTGCTCGCCGCGTAGTATCCCGATCCGAACAACCTTGGATCGGGGCTCGTGCGCGCCCCGAGTCAGGTCGGCGGGGAACAGATCCTCGTTCTCGAGTGACAGCGGCGACAATGGGCCGACTTCCAGTACCGACAAGCCCAGGAATCGCCGCCGCACCACCTTTTCTGCCACCTTTTCGACAACCCCCGCCCGCGTGGGGACGGTAGAAATCGTTTGGGCGTTGGGATCGCAGGCGGGTCGGGAACGGATTCGGCGAATTCGGGAACGTGTCCGCGAGCTCGGCGTGGAGGCATCCGGGTCGCCGGTGAGATGAGCACCTGACCCTCGGGCACGACACGGACCTCGCCCCTACACTGGCGAGCGAGATGTCGACTCCGGACCGCGCACGAGAGCAGGACGAGTGCCTCGAGCTTCCCGTCGAGGAGCTGCTCCGGCGCGCCAAGCCGCATCCGCCGTACGGCACGCAGGTCATCGACGACCTCACCGCCGAGGAGGCCGACGCCTTCCTCGCCGCCGTGTTGAACTGACGGTGGCCACCGAGCATCAACGGGGTCCAGTCGTCGTAGACACGGACGTCTACAGCGCCCGGCTGATCCCTGACTCGGCGCTTGCCCGCCGGTACGAGCCGCTCCTGGTCGGGTGGGTCGAGTTCGTGTGTTTCCAGACCGTGGGCGAAGTCCGCTACGGCGCTCTCCTCCGAGGGTGGGGTTCTGCTCGCCTACGACGGATGGAGGCCGCGCTCAGTCGCATCGAGATCGTGTACGCGGGCCCCGATCTCATCCGAACCTACGCCGAGCTCCGCGTCGCTTGTCAGCGCGCCGGCCACGCGCTCAGCCAGCGTGACCACGACGCCGACCGATGGATCGCCGCCACCGCCATCCGGCTCGGCATCCCACTCGTGTCGAACGACGGTGTCTTCAAGGACACACCGGGACTCGTCTTGGAGACGAAGCCGACCTGACATCGGGGCTCCCGACCAGCGCCCCGACACCGGACTGGCACTGGGGGCCCTACGGGTGGGGCGTGACTACCGTCGCTGCCGCCATGAACCTCGTCCCGTCGATCACCCGTCTGGTGCTGTGCCGCCTCGGTTGGCTGTTCGCCGCCGGCGACGATCGCGACGCCGAGATCCTCGCCCTGCGCCACCAGGTCCTCGTCCTGCAACGCCAAGTCGCCCGACCGGCCTTCACCGAGACCGACCGCACCATCCTCGCCGTGTTGTCCACCGCGTTCGACCGGGCCCGGCTCCGCGAGGTGTTCCTGATCGTGCAACCGGCCACCGTCATCGGCTGGCACCGCCGCCTCGTCACCCGCCGCTGGACCCAACCGCCGAGCCCGAGGAGAGGGCGGCCGCCTGTGCACGCCCAGATCCGCCGCCTCGCCATCCGCCTGGCCGGCGAGAACCCGACCTGGGGCTACCGGCGCATCCACGGCGAACTGACCCGCCTCGGCCACAAGATCGCTCCCTCGAGCGTGTGGAAGGTCCTCCGCGGCGCCGGCCTCAACCCCACCCCGAACCGGACCGGCCCGACGTGGGCGCAGTTCATCCGATCCCAGGCGCGGGCGGTGATCGCCACCGACTTCTGCTGCTGCGTCGACACCGCCACCCTCCGGCGCCTCCACGTCCTGTTCTTCATCGAGATCGGCGCCCGCCGAGTGCACCTCGGAGGGATCACCACCAACCCCACCGGCGCGTGGACCCACCCAAGCCGCCCGGAACTTCCTGATGAGCACCGACCGGCCGTACCGGTTCGTGATCCACGACGGCGCCGGCCAGTACTCCCCCGCCTTCGACGCCGTGTTCAACGCCGCCGGGATCGAACCCATCACCACCCCACCCCGAGCCCCCATGGCCAACGCCTACGCCGAACGCTGGGTCCGCACCCTCCGCCACGAGCTCCTCGACCGCACCATCATCTGGAACGAACGACAACTCCGCCGGCTCCTCACCGACTACCTCGACCACTACAACTGCCACCGCCCCCACCGCGCCCTCGATCAGCGTGCTCCTCACGACGCCGCCGGCGAGGTTGTCACCGCGGCGCCCTTCGGGCGCGACGTCGAGCGGCGCAGCACCTGCGCCGGGCTCATCAACGAGTACCGCGTCGCCGCCTGAACCACGACATCAGCAAGACCCACCCTCGGCGAGGCCAAGGACCAGGTGCAACGCTCGGACCAGCTCGAGCCCCGTGTCGGCGCCGAGCAAGTAGGAATCCTCAGCAGGCCTCCAGAGACGTAGATCCACCCGCGCGCACAGACCCCCGCACTCCGCAGGTCAGCGGGACAGTCGGATACGGCGAGCGCGCTCCCGGGGTCAGGCCGAAAGACCCCACCCGTCACGCCGATGACTTCTCGGCACCTACAGGCCGAGCAGCGCCGGGAGAAGACCACGCTCGTCGAAACCAAGACCGTCGGCGGCCGGACCGTCAACCTGTATGCCCGAGGCGGCACCCTGGGCGTGGGCCAGCTTGACGACCAGGGTGAGCTGCAGTTCACCCCCCTCGCTCGGATCAGGACCCATCGGACTGCCGGCAAGAGCGGCCTGTACCGCTGGTACAACGACTACCGGCTCCCCGATGGCGGCCAGGTCACCGTCCGCCTCCACGGCACCGACGAAGACAAGGCACGGCGGTTGAACCGGGCCGAGAACGTCCGGCCCATCCCACCCACCGACCCCGACTTCGAGACGCTGTTCCATCAGCGCAACGACGCCGAGTCCATTAACCGGGCCCTCGACGACACGTTGCACCTCCGTCGAGCCCACTCGGTCGGCCACCGCCGCCAATGACTCAACCTCCTCGGGTTCGCCCTCATGACGAACTCACTGACCCTCGCCGAACACCGACGAGCCGGTCCCCCACTCGAACACGCCGCCTAGGCCCACCAACCCCGGACACAGGTCCAGGGCTCGAGCGCGCCCCGAACCCGGCGAACGGACCGCGAGACGCCTCCTAGGCTGGCCAACAGCCCGGATCCACGTCCTCCGGGCCCCCGCCGGCGCCCGAGGTCGCCGCCGCACCACCTTTTCTGCCACCTTTTCCACAACCCCCGCCCGCGCCCGCGTGGGGCCGGTAGAAATCCCACGGGGCAAGGGACCGCAGGTGGGGTGGGAACGGATTCGGCGTAATCGGGAACGGGGCGA
Organism: Acidimicrobiales bacterium; assembly: GCA_016794585.1. NCBI lineage: Bacteria > Bacillati > Actinomycetota > Acidimicrobiia > Acidimicrobiales > Acidimicrobiales bacterium. Next base: position 18,801 of record JAEUJM010000009.1, on the reverse strand, counting down.
TTCGGGTGACTGCCCTGCTCGGTCGGTTGCGCCACACGGGTAGCCTGTGGGCGATGGCGAACCGTCTCACGATCAGCGCAGAGCTGGCGGCAGTGGTCGCGCGCGCCAGGCGGGCCGCTGGGGACGCCGGCGAGTTGCGGTCGAGTCCCGCCGCCCCTCCGAGCTCGCCGCTTTCACCTGAAGCCCGCGCGGCGCTCGCGGAGTGGCGCACGAGCGGTGACTACGACCGGGCCGTCGCCGAGATCGTCGCGCACGACCCCGATCTCGCTACCCAGTAGCGCCTGCCCATGGCGCTCGTCATCGACGACCGTCTCCTCATCGACGTCCTGGCCGACAACCACGACGACTGGCTCCGACGTGAGATGCAGCACTCCGCCGTGTACACGACCGGCGCCTGGTACTACCGGGTCGCCAGCGCTGCGCATCATGGATCGGGCACCGGTTCGCTCTCCGGACGTCTCGGTCGACTCGATCCCGAACAAGAGCAGGCCACGTTGGCCCGCATCGATCAGCTCCCAGACTGGATCGGCCTCATCGGGCCTCGACTACTGATCCCGGTGATGGCCGCCCTCGACACCCGCCGACGACCAAACGTGCTCACCGCCGAGGCGCTCGCCCTCGCCGTGGTCACCGACAGCTCGATCGTCGTGACCGTCGATGCGCCCCTGCTTCGGCAATGCTCCCAAGATCTCGGGATCACCTTCCGCGTGGCCACCTGAGAGCGAGAACAGCCCGTCGAGGAGGCCCCTCCCACGACGACAACTCAGAGGTACCGTCGCCGGCCATGTGCCTCGTGCCTGCGCTGACCAGGCTGGTCGTGTCCCGCCTTGGTTGGCTGTTCGCTACCGGCGATGAGCGTGACGCCGAGATCCTCGCCCTGCGCCACCAGGTCCTCGTGCTGCAACGCCAGGTCGACCGACCGAGGTTCACCGAGACCGACCGCACCATCCTCGCCGTGTTGTCCACCGCCATCGACCGGACGCGCCTGCAGGAGGTCTTGTTGATCGTGCAACCGGCCACCGTGATCGGGTGGCACCGCCGCCTCGTCGCCCGCCGCTGGACCCAGCCCCCCACCCCGACACGTGGGCGGCCGCCCGTGCACGCCGAGATCCGGCGGCTCGCCATCCGAATGGCCGGTGAGAACCCGACCTGGGGCTACCGGCGCATCCACGGCGAACTCCACCGTCTCGGCCACAAGGTGGCCGCCTCGAGCGTGTGGAAGATCCTCCGCGACGCCGGCATCGACCCCACCCCCAACCGGACCGGGCCCAGCTGGGCGCAGTTCATCCGCACCCATGCCCGAGCGGTGATCGCCACCCACTTCTGCTGCGTCGACACCGCCACCCTCCAACGGCTCCACGTCCTGTTCTTCATCGAGATCGGCACCCGCCGGGTGCACCTGGCCGGGATCACCACCAACCCCACCGGGGCCTAAACCACCCAAGCCGCCCGCAACCTCCTCTACGAGCTCCCCGACGGGTTCCGGTTCGTAATCCACGACGGCGCCGGCCAGTACTCCCCCGCCTTCGACGCCGTGTTCGAGGCCGCGAGGGTCGAACCGATCACCACCCCACCCCGCGCCCCCATGGCCAACGCCTACGCCGAACGCTGGGTCCGCACGCTCCGCCACGAGCTCCTCGACCGCACGATCATCTGGAACGAACGCCAACTCCGCCGGCTCCTCACCGACTACATCGACCACTACAACGGTCACCGCCCTCACGGATCCCTCGCCCAACACGCCCCAGACGACGCTGTCGACGCCGTCATCGAGCCGCCCTTCGGGCGCAACGTCGAGCGGCGCACCACCTGCGCCGGGCTCATAAACGAGTACCGCACCGCCGCCTGAACCACGCCAGCGGGCGGACGCCTTCGCGGTGCTGCCTGAGGCTGAACGAAGCGCCCCGAGACCCGCTCGACCCCGAGCCGGCAGCCAAGCAGTGGTCTGCTCGGCGCGCCTGCGGACGACGGAACTGTGACACGCCGAGACGAGTGCTACCCGGCGGGCCAGCCGCCATCCGCGCCAGCGAGCGGCACTGTCAAGCAGCAGGGCGAACCGCCCACAGCAGCGCCGATGACTTCTCGGCACCTACAGGGCGCCGACCACCGTTGATCGAGCCTCGTCCGTCAACGCTTCGAGCATGAACACCTCACCTTCTCCTTGTCACTGCCCCGCAGCCTCGACCGTATCGAAGCGATCATGGGTAGCTTCCCTACAGGCGAGTGACGTGCAGACGAGATCGCTGACGACCCTCTGAGCGACCGCCCAAGCCAGGCGGATCATGTTGAGCACGGGGCGCTCGACTGACGCGAAGGCCGGCGCCCTCGCATGGGCGCTTGCCTCGTGGTCGGCGGAGTCGATCTATGTCACCGTAGAAGACACGCACTGCTGCCTGGACAGGTCCTCACGGCAAGACACCGAGTGTTGAACTAGTACAGTGCACGATGTACTATCTGTCGCTGTGCCTGCGGTCTCTGTCGACCTGGATGCTCTGGCGAGAGTTGGGCGTGCCCTGGCTGACGACACCCGTCGGCGACTGCTCGTCGCCATCCTGGATGGGCACCATTACCCGGCAGAGATGGTGGCCGAGCTCGGCCTCACCAAGGCCAACGTCTCAAATCACCTGAGCTGCCTGCGGGGTTGCGGGCTCGTCGTGGGGACGCAGGAGGGTCGTCGTGTCCGGTACGAGCTCGCCGATCCCCGGCTGGCCCACGCCCTCGCCGACTTGGCCGGGCTCGTGTTGCTCGTGGACGACCCCGATTGCCAACAGGACGTCGCTCGATGAGGGCCACGATGCCGACGGCAGCTCGTGCGGCCTTCGATTCCGAGATCGCAGCAGCGGGAGCCGCCTGGGACAACGACGCCGCGTGGGCCGCGCTCGAACGGGCCCACATCTTGTCGCAGCCGTGGGCTGGGCCCCACGTGCGGTGCCATGTGGCCATGCTCGTGCTGGCGTGTCGCACCCGGGACCTTCGAGAGGTCGCGGGCCAGCTCTACCGCACCGTTCTCGCAGGTCCGGGCTCACTGGCGGGGCGCATCCCGGTCGGCAACACGGGCCGGGCCCGTGTCTCGGCCTTCCGGGCCATGCCCGTCCCGTCAGATCTCGCCGCCCTGCTCGACGCTGATGACGCTGACCGGCGTGGGTGAGCAAAGCGAGTTCTGCGCATGACAGCGACCGAACCCCACGCCGACAGTGAGGCAGCGCTTCGTCGACGAGGGCTTCGGTTGGCCTACGCCACCATCGGGTGGAACGTGGTCGAGTGCGTGATCGCTGTCGGTGCGGGTGCTGCGGCCGGTTCGATCGCCCTGGTGGGCTTTGGTCTCGACTCTGCGGTGGAGGTCGGCAGCGCGTCGGTGATCGTCTGGCAGTTCCGGGCAGAGCAGCGCCACGGTGTCGATGAGCGGAGAGAGAGGTCGGCGCTAAGGCTCATCGCGGTCAGCTTCTTCCTGCTCGCGGCCTACGTCGGCGTGCAGTCCGTGTTGGACCTGCTCGGTGCCGGTGAAGCCGCCACCTCGACGGTAGGGATCGCTCTGGCCGCGGTGTCATTGGTGGTCATGCCCGCGCTGGCCGTGATGAAGCGCCGCACAGGCACGGCGCTGGGGTCGCGCACACTGGTTGCCGACGCCGCCGAGACCTTCTTGTGCACGTACCTGTCGGCTGTCCTGTTGATCGGACTTCTGCTCAACGCCACGGTGGGGTGGTGGTGGGCTGATCCTGTCGCCGCGCTCGTCATCGCGGGCCTAGCGGTGAAGGAGGGGCGCGAGGCCTGGAAGGGGGAGGACTGCTGCTGAGCGAGCTTGGGCGCTCCCGCCACTGGTCGGCGGGGGCGATGCTGGTAATCAGCGTTGGCGGCATGTCGCTGGTGGGTGTCCTGGCACCGATGCGAGCCGGCGCCCATGGCGCTCTGGCGCCATTCAGCTGGTGGATTCGAGCACGCCCGGTGAGCTGCAACTCTTCGTACAGGTGTGCGTGGCGCATCGGACGAGCACGATGCTGGCTCAGCTCCCGTAACTGCGCAGGCCTCGGAGCTGATGGAAGTGCGGTGCAGCCCATGGAGGTCGACTCGGATGAAGGTCTGCGCTCGGCGACCATCGACCTCCCCGAACCAGGCTCGTGGACGGCTGTCGCGGAAGCCGCCGACCCGCCGCGTCCTTAGTGGTGCCGGTGACGATCGGTGCTGCCGAGGCGATCTCGTCGGCGCAACCGCTCGCCCTCGGGACGTCCTCAGCGTTCTCGTGCCGCGCACAGGAACGAAACCTCCCGACATGGGTGACCGTCGTCGGCGCCACTCTGCTGGCTGCGGTCGTGTTTGGGCGTTGCACGTCCTCCTCAAGCGCAGTGCATCGACCGCCGACGGCGCGGCCTGAGGTGCTAGTAGGTTGAGGTCGATGCGCCTGCCTCGCGTGTGGACGTTGCTGCTCATCCCGGGAGGGATGGCGGCAGGTCACGTGCTGGGGTACGCGTTGGCTGGCGCGTTGGGTGCGTCGCCAGCCACTTCCTCACATCATGGCTACGTCGGAGATCTGCTCTTCGTGGCCGTCCCGCTCACCGCGGCGGTGCTCGTACGAGGCTTTCTCAGTGGGTTGCGGGACGAGCTGCCACCGGTGCGCTTCAGCCTTCTCGCGCTCGCCCAGATCACGCTGTTCCTCTCGGTTGAGCTGATCGAGCACTCGTCGGCGGGGATCGGGGCTTGGGCCACTCTCGCCGAACCCGCCGTGCTCTGTGGGCTCGCGGGGCAGCTCGTCGTGGCCTGGCTGATCGTCCTCATCGTGCGGGCTTCACACCGGGTAGGTTTGATCGTTCGTGCACCGCGGCCAGCGCTGCCGCGCGGTCACGCACGTCGGCGGTGGGGCCGCTCCATCGTTCCCCGCGGTTCTTTCGAGGTGTCCGTCTGGTCCCTGTCGAGACGAGGCCCACCGCTGGCGGCCTAAACCGCCGCTTTCGCCGCTTCGGCGGCCTCGTTCGACAGGAGCACCTGTGTCCAAACTCGGCGCGCCCGCCTTCGCGCGGGTTGTCTGCCTCGCGTTGTCCGTCTGCGCTTCCGCGCTGGTCGCCTTGCTCGGCCCGATGGCCGCCCCGGTGTCTGCGCACGCGACGCTCGTCGCCACCAATCCCTCGGCTGACGAGTTGCTCGACCGCGTCCCGGTGGAGGTCCGACTCGAGTTCGACGAGGGCGTGGAGGTGGTCGACGGCGGGGTCCGCGTGTTCGGTCCGTCGGGTGACCGGGTGGACCGTGGCCTGGCCGAGACGCGTGACGGCGGCCGCGTCGTCCTGGCGACGATCGACGATCCTGGGACGCAGGGGACCTACACGGTGTCGTGGCGTGTCCTGAGTGAGGACAGCCACAACCTCTCGGGATCCTTCGTGTTCCACGTCGGCACCGAGACCGGCGGGGCCGACATCAGCGACGATGCGAACACGGTCACCGATGTTGTCGGCGGGTTCGCCCGATGGGCTGCGTACGCCGGTGCGCTGGTGGCGTTGGGCGCGGCGGTGCTCGCGTCCGCCAATCCCGGTGAGACCGCTGTCCGTCGCCGTCTACGGCTGATCGTGATGGCCGGGGCAGGTACCGCGGCCGTTGCTACGGCGGTGGTGCTCGTCGCCCAGACCGCTGACGTGGCAGGCCGGTCCCTGCTCGACTCGATCGCCATCATCCGCGACATCGCCAGCGAGACGCGGTCCGGTCGTCTGACCATGGCGCGGGTTGTGCTGCTGGCGGCCGCGGGAGGCGCAGCGGCGATCGGTGCCCTGTGGGCGAAGCGGCCCTGGGTCGCCGGGGGCCTCGTCGTGTGTGCCATGGTCACGTGGCCGTTGTCAGGACACGCCTGGACGACCTCTCCGCGGTGGGTCGCCGTCGGTTCCGACTTGATCCACTTGGTCGCGGTCGGTGTGTGGGTCGGGGGCCTGTTCGCCCTCGGCTGCTCGCTGAGAGCGGCGGACGACGAGGCCGCCGTGGCGCGGCGCTTCTCGAAGACGGCGGTCTTGACGGTGGCCGTGGTGGCCGTCAGCGGTTCGATATCTGCGTTCTGGCAGCTGCGGTCGTTCGACGCACTGATCAACACGGGATACGGGCAACTGCTGATCGTCAAGCTCGTTGGCTTCGCGGCGCTCGTCATCATCGGGTCGCTCAACCGCGCCCTGTTGTCCTCGTGGACCGAGCGGTCATCCCAGATCCTGATTCGCTTCGTCAAGGCCGAGGTCGTCCTCGCCGTCATCGTGCTGGCGTTCACCGCTGCGCTGGTGAACCAACCCCCCGGCCGCGATTCGGTGAGTCGTCCCTTCGCGGCCTCCGCACAAGCCGACGGCGGCGCCACACGCCTGGACATCACCGTGACACCCGCGCGTGTGGGCCAGAACGACATCCACCTGTACTTCTTCGACGAAGCGGGACAGAGCCTCGTGCCCGTTGACGCGGTCGAGATGAAAGCGGGCACCGATCAGATCAATCCGAGACGCCTCGACATCGAGGCCATCACCCCAAGTCACTTCTCGAGCTACGGCGCATCACTGACCACGCCGGGAACCTGGACCCTGACGGTCACCGCGGTCCAGGAAGGTCAGACGTCCACCTACACGGTCGAGGTACCAATTCGATGATCAATCGCCGGCGTTCCACCCTCGTGGTCCTCGCAATCGGGTTTGTGCTGTTGGCGCCCGTCTCGTCCGTCGCCGCGCACGAAGGGGGCGGCACGATTTCCGTCGAGTCCGCCGACCCAGCCTCCGATGCTTCCGTCCGGTACGTGGTCCGGCTGATCTGGGACAACGACGGCCACCCCGCTGCTGCTGCGGACACGACGATGACGGCGGTTGCGGTGGGCGACGACGGATCCACGCAGACACCGGTGGCCCTCGAACCGGTCGATGACGACGGCCGCTTCGCAGCAACCGTCGAGTTCCCGGACCCCGGCAGGTGGACTGTCCGATTCACCGCCGTCAGCCCGGAAGCCACCCTCGAGGTCCCCCAGCAGATGGATCCACCCCCCACCACGTCGACCGCGGCTCCGTCGACCACCTCCGAGGTGACGCCGGCTGCGACGATCGCACCGGCAGCCGACAGCGGCGATGGCACGAAGGCCGGGACCATCATCTTCGTGACCGTCCTCCTTGTGCTCGCCAGCGCAGCGTTCCTGGTTGCTCGACGCGTGCGCGGGTTGCGCGACGCCGACGCACAGCGGCAGGGACCAGCGAAGGAGCAACACGAGTGAGACGCCTCACCGTCGGCGTCGCAGCGGTCTTGGCGGCCCTTCTCGGGCTTGCCTCGCCGGCCGCCGCCCACGGCGGCCCGGGAGGCGACGATCCAGGGGGCACGAACTACCGCACGCGCATCCTCGAGGTGAGCCCTGAGGTCGCCGGGCTCGAGATCCGCGTGATCGAAGCCGGGGCCCGCCTCGAGCTCGCCAATCACACCGGCGAAGAGGTCATTGTCCGGGGCTACGAGGACGAACCGTTCCTTCGCATCAACGACGACGGTGTCTTCGAGAACCTCCGCTCGCCCGCCACCTACCTCAACCGTTCCCGACAGGCATCCACCGCCATCCCCCCGGAAGCCGATGCCGACGCTCCGCCCGACTGGCAGCGCATCGACACCGGACAAGTGGCGCGTTGGCACGATCACCGGGCGCATTGGATGGGCGGCGATCCCCCTGCTGTGGTGAACGATCCGGGGTCGCAGCACGTCGTCATCCCGACCTGGGTCGTCCCCATCGACGTCGGCGACGAGACCGTCGAGGTGTCGGGTGACCTCCTCTGGGTGCCCGGACCGTCGCCTTGGCCCCACTACCTCCTGGGGGTGGCCCTCGCCGCAGGGTTCACCCTCGCCGGGCTGAGCCAGCGTTGGCGATGGGCGGTAGCCGCGGGGATGGTCGTGTTGCTCATCGGCGCGGGCCTGGATGCGATCGGTGTCTGGGCGGAGACAGCAGAGCCAACGTTGGCCAAGCTCGGCGGACTCGGCGCACCCTTGACGACGGCGGCCATCGCCATCGTGTCCGTCACGCAACTGCGGCGGGCGCCACGCGAGGCGCTGATCTTCTCAGCGGCAAGTGCCACCAGCTTCGGGCTGCTCTTCGGTGTTGCCAACCTGGACTGGCTGAGCCGCTCGCAGCTGCCGACGGCACTGTCCCCGGCGGTGGCCCGACTGACCGTCAGCGCCTCACTCGGCGTCGCGGTCGGGATCCTCGGCTTGACAGCCATCCGCTTCCCGAAGCTGCGACGCGCACCGGGACCATCCCGACCCCCGGTTCGCCGAGCCCCGGCCCTCACCGGGGCCCTCACCGGCGATGTGAAGCGACACCGCAGGATCTTCCTCCTGCTGGTTTGCTGGGTCGCGGCCGCCGCGTTCGGGCTTGCAGTCCTCACCTTCGACCAGGGTGATGACAACGGCACAGAATCAACAACCGCGGCCCATGGCGCGGTGTGCGACGCGCTGCGTGAGGCACGAGGGGGCAACGCTGATGCCGCACGCCGGATCTTCACCGACGAAGCGCACGACGCGCTCCACCAGCTGGCCGCAGACGCAGCCGAGCAGGACCGCGCGGCGGCAGCTGAACTGCTCGAAGCCAAACAGAAGGTCGAGTCATCGCTCAGCGGTCGATCACCACAACTCGCGACCGATCTCGCACAACTCGCGCCGACCATGCGACGAGCGTTGGACGTCACCGACGAGAACCCACCATCGGCGTGCGCCGAGGAAGCAGACCAACCATGACCATCCACACCCGCGCCCGACTGGGCACCCTGCTGTGTGCGGCCATCATCGCGGCCGGTTGTTCGAGCGGTTCGGGGAATGACGAGTCCGTCGAGGAAGCCGAGGCCGCTGACGTCGGAACCTCCTCGCTCGTCGCCCAGGTCGCCAGCTACGACCTCACGACCGAACGGCCGCAGCGGATCATCGTCGGCTTGCTCGACAACGACAACAACCTGGTCTCCTTCGGCGACGTCGAGTTCGCCTTCTCCTACCTCGGAACGTCCGACGAGCCCCTCGACACCCCGGAGCAAGGCCCGGCCCTCACGGCCGACTTCCGCCCGATCCCCGGTCAGGCCATCGATCTCCAGACGCCGGGGCCGCGCCTCGGCGAGCCATCCGACGGCGCTGGGGTCTACGGGGCCGACGGTGTCGAGTTCGCCGACGCCGGCATCTGGGAAGTCGAGGTCACCGCGGACCTCCCCGGCGGCGACGCCACAGCGACGGCGAACTTCGAAGTCGCCGCCGAGAGCGACATCCCCAACGTCGGCGATCCCGCGCCCCGAACCGAGAACCTCTTGCCCGGTGACCCCGACGCGCCCGTGAAGGCGATCGATTCGCGCGCTGAACCCGACGGGACCGTGCCCGACCCCGAGCTGCACAGCGAGACCGTGGCTCAGGCGATTGCTTCGGGCCGCCCGGCGCTCGTGGTGGTGTCGACGCCGGTGTTCTGTGTGAGTCGTTTCTGCGGCCCCATCACCGACAGCGTCGATACGCTCGCCGCCGAGACGGGCGACGACGTGGCGTTCATCCACATCGAGGTGTGGCGCGACTACGAGCGCAACGTGCTCAACCGCGGTGCCGCAGAGTGGATCTACCCGAACCAGGAAGGCAACGACATCCACGAGCCGTGGGTGTTCCTCATCGGGCCCGATGGCACCGTTATCGAGCGCTGGGACAACGTCGCCACCGACGCCGACCTGCAGGCCGCGGTTGACGAGGTCACGGCGTGATCAGTGCTCGCCTGGCTCGCCGCCCTCTTCCGCACGACGGGCCTCGAGGGACGCGGCGCGACGGTTCGCGACCATCAGCCGCGCCCCGAAGGCCAGGACCGGGACACCGACCACGATCAGCTCATCCCAACCACCCTGGTGGGCCATCAGGAATCCACTCACTCGCCCGTCCTATGGAAGCAGTCGGGGTGAGCGTCTCGGGCTGGTCATCGGCAGCGGCGAACTCATCCGAACGGACAGGAGACCAACGATGAGCGAGAAGGCGATGCTGGACCTGCCGGTGCTGCTGCCAGATGCCCTCGACGGGCGGGACCGGTGCGTCGACCGGCTGACGAGTACCCTCACCGGCGCATCAGGTCTGGACCAGGTGCACGTCATCGAGGCGGCCGACGGGGCACCCGCCCGGCTGTGTCTGCACTACGACCCCGCGGTCACGAGCATGGCTCGGATCCGCTCGTTGGCCACGGGCGCCGGTGCATCGATCACCGACCAGTTCGGGCACGTGTTGTGGCCCGTCACCGGCATCGGCCACGTCCGCAAGGCCCGCTCGGTGAGGGAGGCGCTCGGCCGCATCGAGGGCGTGATCGAGGCTGACGTCGCCCCAGGGCTCGTGATGGTCGAGTTCGACCGCACGCGGCTCGACGACGGGGCGCTACGCGAGGCGTTGCAGAGGCGCGGCGTCAAGGTCCAGGCTCCCGGCGAAGACCCCGAAGCCCACGACCATCCAAAGGGCCAGCACGACCACGGCGGACCGTTCGGGGAGCGCAGCGAACTGGTCTTCGCCATCACCTCGGCCGCACTGTGGACGGTGGGCTTCGTGCTCGAGCTGGCCACCGACCTGAGCGAAACGGCCCTGACCCTGTTGTTCATCGCCGCCGGTGTATTCGGTGGCTACTTCACGGCCCGTGAGGCCCTCGAGAGCGTCCGCAACCGCCGGTTCGAGATCGACTTTCTGATGCTGGTCGCCGCCGCAGGCGCCGCTGCGCTCGGCAAGTGGGAAGAGGGTGCGCTCCTGCTGGCGCTGTTCAGCCTCGGCCACGCCCTAGAGGGCTACGCCATGGGCCGGGCGCGTCGCGCCATCGAAGCGCTCGGCGAATTGGCCCCGAAGACCGCCACCGTGCGGGCCGGGACCGACGAACGCGAGATCCCCGTCGAGCAACTGAGCCTGGGCGATGTCGTGATCGTCAAGCCCAACGAACGCATACCCGCCGATGGGTTCGTCGTCGCCGGCACCAGCAGCGTCAACCAGGCACCGCTCACCGGCGAGAGCATCCCCGTCGACAAGGTGCCCGTCCGCGATCCGGCCACGGCTGCGGCGTCACCCGAGGCCGTTCCGGCGTCGTCACGGCTGTTCGCGGGCACCATCAACGGCGCCGGGCAACTCGATGCCCAGGTGACGCGCCTCACCAAGGACTCGACGCTCTCGAAGCTGGCCACCATGGTTCGGGAGGCCGAGACCCAGGCGTCGCCGACACAGCAGTTCACCGATCGGTTCGAGCGCATCTTCGTACCCGCCGTGCTCGTCCTCGTGGTCGGGGTGCTGATCATCGGCGCCGCGCTCGGATCGCCGCTCGCCGAGTCGTTCTACCGTGCGATGGCCGTGCTCGTCGCGGCCAGCCCCTGCGCGCTGGCCATCGCAACCCCCAGCGCCGTGCTGGCGGCGGTCGGCCGCGCCGGCCAGCTCGGGGTGCTGGTGAAAGGTGGTGGCCCGCTCGAGCACCTGGGCACGCTCCGCGCCATCGCCTTCGACAAGACCGGCACCCTCACCGAAGGACGCCCGAAGCTGACCGATGTGGCGCCCGCCGAAGGCGTCGACCATGCCGAGCTGCTGGCGGTGGCCGTGGCCGTCGAGGAGCGCAGCGACCATCCACTGGCGGCGGCCATCGTCCGCGATGGTGGCGCCGAACTCGAAGGAGAGTCGTCCTTGACGGCGAGTCAGGTCACGGCCATCACCGGCCGGGGGGTGCGGGCGACGGTCGGCGCCACATCGGTCCTCATCGGCAACGTCGCGCTGTTCGAGGAGAACGGCGGGCTCCCGCAAGCGGTGGCAGACGAGGTGCGCTGGCTCAACGCCAACGGCCGCACGATCATGATCGTCAAGCAGGACGACCGATTCCTCGGGGTCCTCGGCGTCCGCGACACCCCGCGCCCCGGGGCCCGCCAGGCGGTGCTCGCCCTGCAGTCAGTCGGCATCCGGCGAGCCATCATGCTGTCGGGTGACAGCCAGCAGGTCGCCGATGCCATCGCTGGGGACGTCGGCCTGACCGATGCCTGGGGCGACCTCATGCCCGAGGACAAGGTCACCGCCATCGAACGGCTGCGCGACGAAGAGGGCAAGGTCGCGATGATCGGCGACGGGGTCAACGACGCGCCCGCGCTCGCCCACGCCACCGTCGGCATCGCCATGGGGGCCGCCGGGTCAGACGTCGCTCTCGAGACCGCCGACATCGCCCTGATGGGCGATGACCTCTCGAAGCTCCCGGTCGTGATCGGACTCAGCCGCAAGGCGAGCGGCGTCATCCGCCAGAACCTCTTCCTCAGCCTCGGCATGGTGACGTTCCTCATCCCCGCCACGCTCATCGGCTTTGTCGGCATCGGCCCGGCCGTGGTGTTCCACGAGGGCTCCACCCTCGTGGTGGTCGCCAACGCGCTCCGCCTGCTCGCCTACCGACCTGCAGTGCCGTCCGTTCCATCCCCCGACAAGGAGCCTGACACATGACGCGGAACGTCAAGATCCCGCTGGGGCTCGTCCTCGCCGCCGGACTGGTGCTCGTGTTCGTGGCCAACACGAGCGGCGACCGCACCCCAGCGCCAGCGAGCGGCTCGGGTGAACCGGCGGCGCAGGTCGTACGAGAGGACAGCCAGAGGTTGTCGGTCGCCGAGGACGGCGAGGTCACCTTCGTCGAGTTCCTCGACTACGAGTGCGAGGCGTGCGGCGCGGCCTACCCGGCCATCGAAGCGCTCCGCGAGACGTACGACGGACGGGTCACCTTCGTCGTGCGCAATTTTCCGTTGCACAACAACTCCGAAGCCGCAGCCCGCGCCGCCGAGGCCGCCGCCGAACAGGGCAAGTTCGACGAGATGTACTCCATGCTCTTCGAGACCCAGGCGGACTGGGGCGAACAATCCGAATCCAAGCAGGAGCTCTTCTTCCAGTACGCCGAGGATCTCGGGCTGGACATGGACCAGTTCGCTGCGGACTACGACGACCCCGCCATCCTCGAGAGGATCGAGCAGGACCAGGCGGACGGGCAGGCGCTCGGGGTCGAGGGAACGCCGTCGTTCTTCCTGAACGGGGAGAAGATGGAGATCTCCAGTTTCGAGGATCTCACCGCTCAGATCGACGAAGCGTTGGCCCAGTGACTCTGCGTGACCGTGACGTCTGCTGAACTCGAGGACGCCGATCGGCGCCTGACGTGGCTGTACATGATCGGCGGCGCCATCGGTCTGATCGCTGCGGTGGTGCTGCTGATCGAGAAGGTCGCGCTGCTGGAAGACCCGACCTACGTGCCGAGCTGCAGCATCAACCCGATCCTCAGCTGCGGCTCGATCATGCGTACCAGCCAGGCCGAGGCGTTCGGGTTCCCCAACCCGCTCATCGGCGTAGCGGCCTTCCCGGTCGTCGTCACGACCGGTGTCGCGATGGTGGCCGGTGCGGCGTTCCGGCGCTGGTACTGGCGAGGCCTTCTCACCGGCACCGTCGCAGGCCTGGTGTTCGTGCACTGGCTGATCTTCCAGAGCCTCTACCGCATCGGCGCACTCTGCCCCTACTGCATGGTCGTGTGGGTCGTGACCATTCCCCTGTTCTTGTACACGGCGCTGCACCTCGCCCAGAGCTCACCCGCGCTCGAGCGCAGTCGCTTCACCCCGATCGTCCGACTCGCGACCACCTACCACGGCGTCATCCTCACCATCTGGTACCTGGCGATCGCGGGACTCATCGCCCGCCGGTTCTGGAACTACTGGTCGACTCTGCTGTGATCGCCGCCCCACCGCACGTCCCAATCCTCCGGGAGCGCAGCCGCTGATGCCGCCTTCAACGCCAAGTGAAGCCCGTGCCCCTCGTTGGGGGTTGGGCGATGCGGCCGCCGGACTGTTGCTCGCCAATGTGTGCGCGGTCGTCGGCGGAGGACTCATCCTCGCTGCGACGGGCTATGACGCGACCGACACCGACGACCTGCCCCTCACCATCGTTGCAGCCCTCCAGGTACCCCTGTGGCTGGGGTACCTCGGCGCGCCACTGTGGGCGGCGCGCACGAAAGGCAACGGTGTGATGGCCGACTTCGGCTTCCGCATGCGGTGGACCGACGTGCCGATCGGGCTGGTCATCGGCGTCGCAACACAGGTCGCGCTCATCCCGCTCCTCTACGTCCCGATCTTCTGGCTCACGGGCAAACAGGACCTCTCCGCTCCCGCTCGAGAGCTGACCGATCGAGCGACGGACCCCGCCGGCACCGTGCTCCTCATTGCGATCGTCGTCATCGGAGCGCCGATCGTCGAGGAGCTGTTCTTCCGCGGCCTGCTGCTTCGAAGCGTTGAGAAGCGGTTTGGGACTGCCTGGGCCGTCGCCACCACCTCCATGCTCTTCGGAGCCATCCACCTCCAATTCGCGCAGTTCCCCGCCCTCGCAACCGCCGGCCTCGTGTTCGCGACCCTGACCGTGCGGACGGGCCGACTGGGTCCTGCGATCTGGGCCCACATCGGGTTCAACGGCGTCGCCGTGGCGTCCCTCCTCGCGACGGCGGCGCTCGTCCGATGACCACTCCCCCGTCACAGCATCGGACGTTCGCGTTCGTCGACCTCGCCGGCTTCACCCTCGCGACCGAGGTGCACGGCGATTTCGCGGCAGTGGAGCTCGCACATCGCCTGGTGGAAGTCACCCAGGCAGCGTTGGGTTCGACGGATCAGCTGGTGAAGTCCATCGGTGATGCGGTGATGCTCGTCTCGACAGATCCAGTCGACGCGGTCAGAGCCGTCGGCGCCATCTGTTCCGCATTGGACCAGGAGCCGGCCTTCCCGGTCTTGCGCGCCGGACTCCACACCGGCCCCGCGCTCGAACGAGACGGCGACTGGTTCGGCGGCGCGGTGAACCTCGCCGCGAGGGTGGCGGCACGCGCCGCTGGTGACCAGGTGTTGGCGACCGAAGGAGTCGCCGCAGTTGCATCGACTGCCGGGTTCGAGACCCGACCGCTCGGGATCGAACGGCTCCGCAACGTCCGAGAACCGGTGGCGCTCTACGAGGTCATGGCGTGCCCCACGGTGCCGGACCGGGTCATCGATCCGGTCTGCCACATGGCCGTCGACCGCCGATCGGCGCCGGGCCGCCTTCGCCACGACGATCACGAGCACATGTTCTGCTCACTCGAGTGCGCAGGAGCATTCGCGTCCGACCCCGGCCGCTACACAGCATGACCAGTACCGGGAGATCGACGCCTGCGGAGATGGGTGTCGCAGGGCGACCACCGTCGCAGGGTCAGAGCGCGCCGGCGCGTGCTGCCGCACGGCGGCCTGCTGTGAGCCTGCTTCGATTCTCGATGAGAACGTCCCGCCTCAGCTCACCGTGAGCGTCCCGGTCATCCCTGCCTCGGCATGACCGGGGACATCACACTTCATGGCGTAGGTCCCGGGAGCGAGTGATCCCAGATCGAGCTCGGTCGTTGCCCCACCGTCCACCATCTCCGATGCGATCCCATCGACACTGAGGTTGTGGACCACCGTGCCTTCGTTGCTGATGTTCAGCACGGCCCCTGCCGGCACATCGACCTCGCCGGGTGTGATGGCGAACTCCTCCAGCGACACGGGCACGGCCTCGGCACCGGTAGCCGGCGCCGCCCCACCGTTGCCGCCGGCGTGATCGACCTCCTCGACCGCTCGCGCCGCCAGGCCGACGGCGAAGATCGCGGCCAGGAAGGCGAAGGCGGCGATGAACACCCCCGCCAACGCGAGCGTTTCGGTGTTGAGCCCGGGTCGGCCACGAGTGACCGCCGCCTGCTCCGGTCGGTCCGGGGGGATCGCTGTCATCGGTGCTCCTACTCGACGATGAGGGCGGTGACCATGCCGAACATGCCGTCTGGTCGCTCCGCGTGGCTGAGGATGTGGCAGTGGAAGGCCCAGACACCAGGACTGTCAGCAACGACGATCGCGTCCCAGCGCTCACCGGGGGCCACGGTGATCGTGTCGCAACGGAACGGCTGCGGCAGCAGATAGCCATCTCGGGCGAACACCTCGAGTGTGAGGCCGTGGAGGTGGATGGGGTGCACCATCTGGCCCTCGTTCATGAAGCGGAACCGGATCCGGTCGCCAAGCCCGGCCGTGTAGGGGGCCGTCGCCGGGAACCCCTTGCCGTTGATCGTGAAGCCACCCAGTGAGTCGTTGAGGATGTAGAGCTCGTCCTTGTCATACGCGGGCTCGGAGCCGCGCTCGGCTGGCTCGACGAGCAGAGCGCCCAACAAACCCTTGCCCACCTGCTCGGTGGCGTTGTGGTGGGAGTGGTACATGTGGCTGCCGAACGGTCCCGGCGTGAACTCGTAGGTGTATGACTCGCCGGGGAGGATCGGTGGCTGGGTCACGTACGGAACCCCGTCCTGGTCGTTGGGCACTCGCTGCCCGTGCCAATGCACCGACGTGCTCTGGGTCAGCTCGTTGCGGACCACGACCCGCACGGGCTCACCTTCGACGACCCGCAGGGTCGGACCCGGGACGATGCCGTTGTACCCCATGGCCGCTATACGTTCACCGGGAGTGACCTCCCATTCGATCTCCTCGCAGGTGAGCTCGAACACGCGGACGCCGTTCACGGTCCGCCATTCGAGGTCGGTCGCCCCCTGCCCCGCGGTGATGGGCGACGCGGCGTTGTCGAGGAACTGGCCGACCTTGGCTTCAGACGATGCGTTCATGTCGGCGTCGGACATGCCGGACCCCGCCATGCCCGTCGTCCCCGAACTGTCCATCACCATCGTGGTCGACGTCGCCGCCGTCCTGGCCGACGATGGCTCCTCTGGCGCTCTCGTGGGCCACGCCGCAGCGGCGGTCGCACCCACCAGCGCGGCACCACCGGCGCCGGCGGCGACCATGCCGATGAACACCCGTCGATCGACTCCGGGCCGGTCCCTGGGGTCGTCGGCGTCCGCGTTCGTTGCTCTATCGATGTCAGCCACGAGCAGCAGCTTCCCGGACCATTGGCCGCGGTACTAGGGCCGAAAGTCCGGATTACCGGCTCTTTGAGTCGCAGCCCTCGACCAGGCGCACGAGGTCGCGGATGTCCGAGCCGACCTTCTGCGGGTGGTTGCTGGCCGAGCGCCGCGGGATGGCGACGGCCTTGAGGGCGATGAGCGCCCGATTCGTTCCACCGAGTCACTCGCTTGCAGCAAGTCCGCTGTGCTCCACGGATCCGCGCTGCCTCAGACGCTGCCATCGTGCGTCAACGCGGCGTTCTACCGATTGTTCCTCCGGGTCCCGACCACCGGGATCCACGTCTTGAAGGAGGAACATCATGAACGGATACGTGGCACAGCGGCGTGGCCGCTTCTACGCGGTGATCTACGAGGGCCGCGACCCCATCACCGGCAAGGAGCGCCGCCGGTGGCACCCGGCCGGCACCGATCGGGCCGAAGCCGAACGTCTCGCCGCCAAGCTGGCGGCCGAGGAGAACAAGCGCACCGACGCGGTGCGATCGCTGAGCTTCGGCGCCTACCTCACCAGCCAGTGGCTGCCCGCCAAGAGGCTCCACCTCGCCACCAGCACCTACCGGGGCTACGAACGCAACGTCCAGCTGCACATCCTTCCGGTCCTGGGCCGGATCAGCATCCGCAGGCTGCGCTACCAGCAGATCGAATCGCTCTACGACGCGCTCCTCCACCCGAAGGCGGGCCGGGGGCTCGCGCCGAAGACCGTGTACGAGATCCACCTGATCATCCGCGGCGCCCTCACCGACGCCTGCCGTCGGGGGCTGGTCTCCCGCAACGTCGCGCTCGTCGCGCGGGCCCCCAAGCAGCGGTCCCTGCAGAGGATCGAGGGCAAGTCGTTGACCGAAGAGCAGCTGCGTCAGCTCATGCGAGCAGCGGCGGGACACCGGTTCTTCCCCATCTACTGGCTCACCGCGATGACCGGGATGCGCCGCAACGAAGTGCTCGGCCTCAAGTGGCCCGACATCGACTTCAAGAAGAAGCGCATCGCGCTGAACCGCGGACTGATCGCCGTCGGCTACGAACTCCACCAGACCCGAGGCAAGACCAAGACCGCCCGCCGCAGCATCGACCTCGACGCCACGACGCTGGCCGTCCTCGCCGGTTGGCGCGCGTTCCAGGCGGCCGAGTTCGCGGCGATCGGCATCGAGCCGGAGGAACCGTGGGTGTTCGCCGACGGCGATGGCGAGCCGGTCCATCCCCACGCCGTGTACCAGGCGTTCGGGCGGATCGTCCGCAACGCCGGTCTTCCCCACATGCGATTTCACGATCTGCGCCACACCCACGGGAGCCTGCTGCTCAAGGAAGGGGTACCGGTGAAGGTCGTGTCCGAGCGGCTCGGCCACGCCCACTGAAGCGCCCCGGGTTCAGTGGAGGGCGGGTTCTCCCAACAGCGGGTGCTGCTGGGTGTTGATCTGACGGTAGTAGTCGTTCTCGAACTCGACCGGTGGGACGTAGCCGAGGCTGCCGTGGAGGCGGACGTTGTTAAACCACCACACCCAGTTCAAGGTGGCGAGCTCAAGGTCATCCGCGCCTTGCCAGGGGCCTTCGTGGCGGACGCACTCGGTCTTGTAGAGGCCGATGGTGGTCTCGGCGAGCGCGTTGTCGTAGCTGTCGCCGACGGTGCCGATCGACGCGACCGCGCCGGCGTCAGCCAAGCGGTCGCTGTAGCGGATCGAGGTGTATTGGCTGCCGGCGTCGGAGTGGTGAACGAGCCCGTCGACGAGCTGGTCGGCCTGGGCTCGGGTCCACAGGGCCATCTCGAGCGCGTCGAGCGGTAACTGGGACTGCCGCGCGGCGGGGTGACATCTGATCTGTGGTGCTGAGTGGTGCCACGGGAGAGGATGTGCACCATGCCCAAGCCGTATCCGAAGGAGTTCCGCGAGGAGGTCGTCCGGGTCGCCCAGAACCGCGAGGACGGC